>DATFIH010000211.1:0-7481 GCA_035270205.1 Clostridia bacterium
TATCTCTCCTTATTATAAAAAATAGTATGTGTAGTTTTCATTTTACAATCTAACATACTATTTGGCAAGTAGCATTTTTAACTTATATAAGGCTCTTTAGCAAATCAAGTTATCAACAAAAAGCATTGACTTTAGCGCTACTATTATATATAATATTATAGGTTGTTTAAAGGTTAAAATTTTTACAATATATACAACAATTTTTATGGAGGTTCAAATGAGTAAAAAAATGACTATTGATGGAAATACAGCAGCCGCTCACGTTGCGTATGCATTTAGTGAAGTTGCAGCTATATATCCCATCACTCCTTCTTCTAACATGGCAGAGATGGCCGATGAATGGGCAGCTCAAGGAAGGAAAAATATGTTTGGTCAGAAAGTACGTATTGCTGAAATGCAATCGGAAGCAGGAGCTGCGGGCGCAGTTCACGGAGCTTTATCCGCAGGCGCGTTAACTACAACGTTTACCGCAAGCCAAGGCTTATTGCTTATGATTCCAAATATGTATAAAATAGCAGGAGAATTAATTCCCAGCGTTTTTCACGTATCAGCTCGCGCACTAGCTGCGCATGCGCTCAATATATTCGGTGACCACGCCGACGTAATGGCTTGCCGCCAAACAGGTTTTGCTATGCTTTGCAGCAACTCGGTACAAGAAGCTATGGACTTAGCTCTGGTTTCACATTTAGCTACGCTAAAGAGCAGAGTTCCGTTTTTGCATTTCTTTGACGGTTTCCGTACCAGCCACGAACTTAGCAAGATTGATGTTATTGATTACGAAGATATGAAATCCCTTGTTGATATGAAAGATGTTGAGGACTTTAAGGCAAGATCCATAAATCCGGAACATCCTGTTCAAAAAGGTACTGCACAAAACGGCGATATCTATTTCCAAAATAGAGAAGCTTGCAACGTTTATTATCAAAAAGTTCCGTCTATCGTCGAAGACTGCATGAAACAAGTAGCGTCTATTACCGGTAGAAATTACAACCTTTTTGATTATTATGGTGCTAGCGATGCAGAAAAGATTATTGTTATGATGGGTAGCGGATGCGAAGCTTGTGCTGAAACCGTTGATTATCTTAATGCGCGCGGACACAAAGTAGGTCTTATTAAAGTAAGATTGTACCGTCCTTTTGACGTAAAGAAATTTGTTGCGGCTATTCCACAGTCAACAAAGTATATTACTGTACTTGACAGAACTAAAGAACCCGGCTCTATTGGCGAACCTCTATACCTTGATATATGCACTGCACTTACCGGAACTTCTTACAAGATAATGGGCGGACGTTATGGTATGGGTAGTAAAGAATTTAATCCTACTATGATTGCCAGCGTTTACGCAAATATGGGTGGTGAAAATAAAAATAACTTCTCAGTAGGTATTGTAGACGACGTAAGTTTTTCTTCACTTCCTATCGGAGAGTTTGTTGACGCTTCCCCTAAAGGCAGCATAAACCTAAAGTTCTACGGACTAGGCAGTGACGGTACGGTTGGGGCCAATAAAAACTCTATCAAGATTATCGGCGACCATACCGATAAATTCGTTCAAGGTTACTTCCATTATGACAGCAAAAAGAGCGGTGGTATAACCATTTCTCACTTACGCTTTGGCGATGAGCCGATAAGAAGTTCGTACCTTATTGATAGCGCAGACTTTATTGCTTGCCACAATCCCAGCTACATTTATCACTATGATATGTTGAGCGAATTAAAAGAAAACGGTGTTTTCTTGCTAAACAGCATATGGAGCGCTGAAGAAATGGATCAATACCTTCCTGCTTCCGTGAAAAACGTTATTGCCAAAAAGAAAATTAAGTTCTACACATTGGACGGCAACAAGGTTATTAAGAACATTGGAGCGACAAAAGGTGTTAATACCGTTATGCAAGCAGCTTTCTTCAAATTAGCCAGCATTATTCCTTACGAGCAAGCCGAACAGTATATGAAACAAGCTATAAAGAAAACTTATGGCAAAAAAGGCGATGCTGTTGTAAATATGAACTATGCGGCAGTTGATGGAGCTATTTCAAACCTAATCGAAGTAAAATATGACGCTGAAAAGTGGGCTACCACTACCGAAGGTCATTCCATGAACATAGTGCGCGGAGACGATTATTACAAAAACGTAATCAGCCCGATACTAAAGCAAAAAGGCGACAGTCTTCCTGTTAGCGCATTCAGCGCAGACGGAGCAGTACCCCTTGGTACTACCAAATACGAAAAGAGAGGAGTAGCTGTTAGTTCACCTAAATGGATAATGGAAAATTGCATACAATGCAATCAATGCTCAATGGCTTGCCCTCACGCTGTTATTAGACCCGTGCTAAAGACTGATGAGCAACTTGCCAATTCTCCGGAAACCTTTGCAACTAAAGATGCTGTTGGCTTTAAAGGCTATAAATACAGACTCCAACTCAGCCCCTACGATTGTACAGGTTGTGGAGTATGCGTAAATATTTGCCCTGCTCCTAAGGGAAAAGCATTAGAAATGATTCCTATTGCTGACGCTATTGAACTTAACGCTGCAAACTGGGAGTATTATGAAAAATTGCCTGAAACCGATCCTGTATACAAAATTGATACCGTAAAAGGCAGTCAGTTCAGCAAACCTTTGTTTGAATTCAGCGGAGCTTGCGCCGGTTGCGGAGAAACTCCTTACGTTAAACTTGTTACACAGTTATACGGCGATAGAATGATGATAGCAAACGCTACAGGTTGCTCCTCCATTTATGGCGGCAGCGCACCAACTTGTCCTTATACCACAAATGATAAAGGACACGGACCTGCTTGGGCAAATAGTTTATTTGAAGATAATGCAGAATTTGGATTTGGTTATCATCTTGCAATCACTCAAAGAAGAGCAAAGCTAAAAGAAAATATGGAAAATGCCTTGGCTGACGTAAATGCTGACACCAAAGCTGCTTTCGAAGAATGGATAAATGCTATGGACGATGCAAAAGCAAGTGTTGATGCATCTGAAAAGGTATTAAACGTTATCGTAAAAGAAACTTCTCATCCAGAACTTGTTAAAGAAATCTTAACAAACAAAGATATGCTTGTTAAAAAGTCTATTTGGATTTTTGGCGGAGACGGTTGGGCATACGACATAGGTTATGGCGGACTCGACCACGTAATTGCACAAAATGAAGATGTCAATATTCTTGTTCTTGACACCGAAGTTTATAGCAACACAGGCGGTCAAGCAAGCAAGTCTACCCCTACAGGAAGTATCGCAAAGTTTGCAGCTAGCGGAAAACGTACCAAAAAGAAAGACTTAGGTATGATGGCCATGAGTTATGGTTATGTATACGTTGCACAAGTAAGCATGGGCGCAAGCCAAGCACAGCTTGTAAAAGCGCTTAAAGAAGCAGAGGCATATAAGGGACCGTCCCTAATCATTGCATATGCTCCTTGTATTAACCACGGTATCAATATGAGCAACTCTCTATTGGAAGAAAAGAAAGCTGTAGAATGTGGTTATTGGTCCTTGTACCGTTACAATCCGGAACTTGCCGATGAAGGTAAAAATCCTTTTGTACTTGATAGCAAAGCACCGGTATCTGACTATAAGTCATTCTTAAACGGACAAAACAGATATGCAAGTTTGAAAAAGATTTATCCTGACATTGCAGATAATTTGTTTGATATGAACGAAAAAGAAGCTATGGCTCGTTTGGATTCTTATACAAAACTTAATGAGACTAAGTAGTCTGTCTCGTCCAAACTATTAACAAACAAAGAGACTGTCTAATCAGACAGTCTCTTTTACTTTTGTAATGCATAAAGGAGTCAAGTTGACTCCTTTATAAATTTATTGATTTAGCTTAATTCTAACAGACCTGTGTATAGCTCGTAATACTTGCCACGCTCTTTAACCAAGCTTTCATGGTCGCCACGCTCGATTATTTCGCCATTTTCCAATACCATAATGGCATCAGCATTGCGTATAGTACTTAACCTGTGGGCAATAACAAAGGTTGTTCTGCCTTCCATTAGCTTGTCCATACCTTTTTCAATTAGTTTTTCGGTACGGGTGTCAATGCTTGAAGTAGCTTCGTCAAGTATAAGCACAGGTGGGTCTGCAATAGCCGCACGCGCGATGCTAAGCAATTGTCTTTGTCCTTGGCTCAGGTTGGCTCCATTGGCTACGATTGGCGTGTTATAGCCTTCCGGCAACCTTGTAATAAAGGAATCTGCATTGGCAAGAACTGCCGCATCAATACATTCTTGTTCGGTCGCTTCAGGTTTGCCATATCTGATATTATCCATAACAGTACCCGTAAATAAATTGGTGTCTTGCAAAACCATACCAAGCGAACTTCTAAGGTCGGCTTTCTTTATTTTGTTGATATTTATATCGTCGTATCTTATTTTGCCATCCGGCACATCATAAAAACGATTTATCAGATTGGTTATTGTAGTTTTCCCTGCTCCTGTAGAACCTACAAAAGCAACTTTTTGACCAGGTCTTGCGTACAGACTTATATTTCTTAATACGTTCTTGTTTTCCTCATAGCCAAAAACTACGTTGTTAAACGTTACTTTGCCTTCAAGTAGCTTATAGGTTATTGTTCCGTCGGCTTGATGCGGATGCTTCCATGCCCATAAACCAGTTCTTTGAGCAGTTTCCGTAATGTTGCCATTTTCATCCTGAACTGCATTCACTAATGTTACATAACCGTCATCAGCTTCTTCTTGCTCGTCCATTACTTCAAATATTCTTTCTGCTCCAGCAAGAGCAACAAGCACGTTGTTGAACTGCTGACCAATTTGCGTTATGGGGTTGCTTACCGTACGAGTTAGCAACAAAAACGTTATTAACGTTCCCGTGGTCATTGGTATGCCAAGTTGTGTATTGATAGCAAAAAGACTGCCAACTATTGCTATAAGCGCGTAGAGTATATGGCTCAAATTTCCCATAATCGGCATCAAGATATTTGCGCAAGTACTTGCTGTCGTGGCATTGTGTCGTAATTCTTCGGTGATTTTGCCAAAACTTTCTTTTACGCTATCCTCAAAGCAAAATACCTTTACTACTTTTTGTCCTGTAATAAGCTCCTCGATGTATCCGTCCACCTCGCCTAATGATTTTTGTTGCTTAACAAAATATTTACCGCTTATTTTTCCAATTTTACCAACAAATGTGACCATTACTATTATTACTAAAAATACTAGCGCTGTCAGTATCGGACTAAAAATAATCATGCCGGTAATTACGGCTACTAATGTTATTATCGAGTTGATAAGTTGTGGTATCGCATTGCTTAGCATTTCACGCATGGTATCTGTGTCATTGGTAAACCTTGACATCAATTCACCGTGAGTGTGATTATCGTAATATTTAATAGGTAATTTTTGCATATGTGCAAACAAGTCTATCCTAACTCTGTTCATTGTTCCTGCTGTTATGTTAAGCATTATTCTGGAGTAGGCAAAACTTGTCAAAGCGCCTGCAAGGAAAATACACCCCATCGTAATTAGTGCAGTTGCAAACTTTTGAACATCGGGATTTGCAACTTCGATAAAATCGTCTATCGCAGTACGTATAAAGAATGTCCCAGCAACACTTATTATGCTACCTAGCATGATACATACGGTGACTATTATAAAAAGCACCCTATACGGTTTTAATAAACTTACAATTCTTTTAAACGTCTTTTTAATATTTCTAGGCTTTGCGCCACCTCTCATTTTTGGCTTAGGCATTTTCCACCTCCTCAACATTGGTTTGTGAAAAATATACTTCTTTGTAAATTTCCGAATTCTTTAAAAGTTGCTCATGTGTGCCTACCGCTTTAATTTCGCCATTATCCATAACGATAATTTTATCGGCATCCATTATGCTTGCAATCCTTTGCGCAATAATAATAGTAGTCATACCTTTAAGGTTTGTTTTAAGCGCTTTTCTAATGCTAGTATCAGTCGCAGTATCAACAGCGCTTGTGCTGTCATCCAAAATCATTATTTTAGGGTTTTTCAACAAAGCCCTCGCTATGCAAATTCTTTGTTTTTGCCCTCCGCTAACGTTTACTCCGCCTTGACCTAGTACTGTTTCAAACTTGTCGGGGAAATTTTCTATAAAATCATACGCGCAAGCTACCTTACAAGCATTTTCAATTTCTTCATCAGTAGCAATCTTATTGCCCCACTTTAAATTTTCTTTTATAGTTCCCGAAAACAAAACGTTCTTTTGCAATACCATTGCGACCGAATTCCGCAGTTCGTTTAGCTTATAATCTTTTACGTTATGCCCACCAACCTTGATAAGTCCACCAGCGACATCATATAGCCTAGGAATTAGTTGAACAAACGTAGACTTAGACGCTCCAGTTCCACCCACGATACCTATTGTTTCACCACTATTTATACTAAGATTGATTCCTTTAAGTACAAAATTTTCAGCGCCTTTTGCATAAGCAAAATTTACATTTTCAAAATCTATACTACCGTTTTCTACCTTTAATGATGCGTCGGCATTTTCATCGGTTATGTCTATAGTTTCATCAAGAACCTCAACAACTCGCGTAGCACTTGCTCTGCTCATAACTACCATTACAAAAATAAAGCCCAGCATAAGCAATGACATAAGAATCTGCATAATGTAAGAAAGGAAACTTGTCAATTCTCCCGTTGTCATCGTGCCTTCTATGATAAAGCCACCGCCAAGGTATAAAATAGAAAGGATACAAGCATATACCATTATCATCATGATAGGCATAATAAATACCAAGCATTTTTCTGCGTTTATGTGCATTTTTCTTAAGCTCTCGCTTGCATTACGGAATTTTTCGGTTTCGTGGTCTTCCCTTACAAAAGTTTTAACAACTCTTATTCCTGCTAGGTTTTCCTGTACACTTTCATTAAGAATATCATATTTTTTTAGCATCTTGATAAATCTAGGATATGCTAAAGTACCAAGTATGGCAATAGCTCCGCCAAGTACGGGTATTGCTATAAGGAAAACGATGGAAAGTCGCATATTTATATTCATAGCTAACACAGTCGCGCAAATCAACATCATAGGACTGCGTACAAGCATTCTCAGCAGCATCATATACGCCATCTGAACGTTGTTGACGTCAGTAGTAAGTCGTGTAACTAAACTAGCTGTATTGAATTTATCTGTGTTGGAAAAACTAAAGTCCTGAACTTTAGCAAATAATCCGTTTCTTAAATTTGTGCTGAATCCAACGCTAGCCACTGCGCAAGTTCGTCCGGCAAGCCCTCCGGTTATCAAACTAAACGCTGCAATTGCAACCATTATTAAACCCATTTTTATCACATAAAGAGTACCGCCATTACCATTGATACCAATATCTATTATTTTTGACATGATAAATGGCAAAGTCACTTCCATGCTGACCTCTAACATAACAAGCAAAGGTGTGGCAATTGTATATATGCTATATCCTTTCGTATATTTACCTAATTTCTTTATCATTTTGCTCCTTAATTTTTTAAGAAAATCACTTATCTAT
>DATFIH010000212.1:0-2319 GCA_035270205.1 Clostridia bacterium
GCTTCAAGGTGTATGTGGATAGTCCGGGTAATAAAGTTTTGTCACTGTCTTATGATAAAGACTTTGCTTCAGGCACCGAAACACTGGAAATAAGCGGTCCTAGCGTGATGGATAATACCACTCTCGCAATTGGTCAGAACAAATCCAGTTCAACTACCATACAAGAAAAGCTAGAACTTATCATAACTTCGGAAAACTTTGTTTACGAACCGCAAGACAGTTTTATAGCTGCATCGTTTTACTTAAAGAACACAACGGGCGAAGACCAAGTTTACACAGAACAGCTCAATTTGCGCAACTCAACTAACAATGTAGAAACGGCAATGCGAGTTATGCTTATTAGAGACTACAACATAACAGTTTATGGAAAAGCTAGAGCAAATGGCGAATTAGAAAAGGTTGTACCTTTAGAAAAAAATGTATATACACCGCTTAAAATAATAGGCGACCCCAAGGAAAAAGATGGACCTATCAAAATAGAAAATGTAGGGGAAGAAGCTTGGTTGGCAGAAGATTTTTATAGCGATGATTATGTTTTTTATAACGATGATATACCTATAAAATCAGGCGATACTGTAAGGTATTCGATAATCATTTGGCTAGAAGGTTGGGACGAAGATTGTGTAGACGACAAACTCTACGGGATCATTCAAATGGATTTTGCATTTGTGCAAAAACGCAATTAAAGTTAATAAAGGGCAAGGGCAAATATGAAAAGTACTACAATAAAAAGGAAGACTATTAGCGGAATAATAATCTCTTTGCTAATTCTAATATTAGTATTTGTTGGAGCATCTACCGCTACATACGCTTGGTATAGCGCGATTAATCGAGCTATCGGCGATAGCATAACCTTTACTTCTTCTGCGCATGATGAAATGTCTGGCGACCTTGCTATAGGCTGGACAAAAAGTAGCAACCTTAGCGAACTTGTATTTGACAAGCCGCATAGCTCCTTATACCCTATGATTCCCAAAAATCAAGCTATTATCGGAACTTCTACATATAATGAGTTTGTATCAAGCAACTTTAATTATAGCGCACAAAGTTTTGATAACGAATTGCATGCTTGGATTTGTTCTTTTGCCGGGCAAAACACCACTCCTCTAACTTGCACTGGCACCGAAGAAAGCAAAGTATATAATTATTTTTACTTAATCAATAAAAAGACAAGTGACAAGCAAACAATTAATATTAAGTATGTCATAAATGGCGACCTTGCGCCTTTTTTGAGAATTGCTTTGTTTATTGGCGATACACGCACCTCAAATACCGATGTGCAAGATAGAGCAGGAATGACTCTTTATGGTATTTTGTCCAATACAGATACCATTCATTATAGCTCAATAAACGAAAAGGATATTGTTACCGATACCCCCGTTATGAACAATGTTCATAAAGCAAGTAGTTCAATCAGCTTTGTAATTAATGAAAATTCGGCAAAAGCAATCGCTCTAGTCGCTTGGCTAGACGGTGTTATGATAGAAAATCAAGATGCAGAAAAAAATACTAGCTTTAACATCACATTTGATGGTGTTTTAGGTGACATAACATAAAATAAGGGAGATACCATGAAAATCTTGAAAGGAAGTGCATTTATATCAACTCTATTAATAGTTGCACTCTTGGTAGTGGCTTTGTCCACTGCTACCTTTGCTTGGTTTAGCGCAAACAATACAGTTAATGTATCAAGTATTTCTTTTATCGCCCAAACTCGTGATAAAGGCGCAGCTCCTGGAGATTTGCAAATAGCTTGGGAACCTGAACCTGTGGGAAATTCCTACCTAATCGACTTTGCTCAGCCTGGAGATAGCGGTATCCATCTTGCTCCTATGATGCCCTTAGAAGCGCCGGTACTTGGCGCAACTAGGTCAAGAAACTCATTGGGCGATGAGATTTTTGCACAAGGCTTTACATCGGGAGTGCAAGAAAACAGTGTCTATATGTACGATGGTTTCGTTTATGACGAGAATATTAATAAAGATATAAAACCTTATCTTTGCATTGGCAGCAAGCCCAATCAAATTGATTTTTATCTAATTAATAAAAATGTTAGCTGGGGACAGGAATTGACGGTGGACTATTCTATAACAGGAGCGTTAGCAGAGAAACTTTGCATAGCTATATTTATTGATGATGTTTTGCAATTTGTACTTTGCAATTCCAGTAAAATATATTATGGAAATATTGTTAAAAATACCCCTATTTCCGACACAAGAAGCATTGATTTAGCTGCACTTTCTAAAAACACTAAAGTGTATATTCCACCTAATTCTTGGGTAAAAGCGACCATGTACGCTTGGTACAACGGAGTAGAAA
>DATFIH010000213.1:0-10700 GCA_035270205.1 Clostridia bacterium
AAAAGTGACGTCAACGGAAGAATAGTCATTAATGGCAATCACATGGCGTATAGCGTAAGCAAAAATAAGATTGACGGTAGCTACACAGCATATATTTACGACCATACTAGGGAAAGCCGTTCATTGATTGAGCTTGCGGCAACGATATTTGTTATTGGCACTCTAGGGCTTATAGGAATAGTTATACTTAGCTTTAGATTTGCAGAAAAGAATGTACAGCCAATAGAAAATTCTTTCAATAAGCAAAAAGAACTTGTAGGAAATGCCAGCCATGAACTTAAAACACCGCTTACCATAATCAGCACAAATCTTAGTATTTTGAATGAAAATATCGACAGCTTTTCGCCGGAAAACAAAAAATGGGTAGATGGCATAGCAGCGCAAGTAAAGCGTTTGAACAATTTAGTTGTAGAGATGTTGGAGCTTGCAAAAATGGACGAAATGCAACAGAGCGCTATAAGCACTCAAATTTCGCTTACGGAAATTGCGGAAAGAGTAGCTTTAGAAACAGAAGTTTTGGCTTTCGAAAATAACATTAGTATAGTATCCAAAATTTCACCCAATATCAAAATAACAGGAATAGAAGCCAATATAGAAAAACTTATTTATATATTGGTAGATAATGCGATTAAGTATACCAATGTGGGCGGTTTGGTTACCATAGTTGTCGCAACCGAGAAAAAACGTCCTGTCCTAAAAGTTATAAATTCCGGCGAAGGAATATCGCAAAATGATATAGATAGGTTGTTTGATCGCTTTTATAGAGTTAACGCATCGCACAATAATCAGCAAGTTATCGGCAAAAGTTTTGGACTGGGGCTTGCTATTGCAAAAAGTATTGTTGACGGGCATAATGCTACAATTTCGGTGGACAGCGAAAAAGGAAAATTCACAGAGTTTACCGTTGCATTTAAAAATTAGCCCTATTCAACGTTGTAAAATTATGGTATAATATATTAACATTTTTATGGAGATTTTTATGGAAAAATTGCTTACCCGTTGGGGAAAAACACTTAACAAAAGCTTGCCTCTAAACGATTATCCCCGTCCGCAAATGTCGCGAGATAGTTTTATTAATCTAAACGGAATATGGAACTATGCTATTTTAGATAAAAATGCCCACCTTGACAAGTATCAAGGCGAAATTGTAGTTCCTTTTAGTCCCGAATGTATACTTTCAGGCGTAGAAAAGTTGGTAAAACCTACAGATTATCTATACTATCAAAGAAAATTCAATTTTGTTAAAAAAAGTGACAGAGTGCTTTTGCATTTTGGAGCAGTTGATTACGCTTGCGAGGTTGCTATAAACGGCAGGACGGTAGGCACGCATCAAGGCGGATATTTTCCATTTTCATTTGACATAACCAACGCTATACAAGATGGCGAAAATGAAATTACAGTGAAGGTGGAAGATCCTTCAGATACAGGTTTTCAAGCAAGGGGAAAACAATCGTCTAAAAGGGGCGGAATATGGTATACTCCGCAGTCGGGGATTTGGCAAACCGTATGGCTTGAGGAGGTTTGCGAAAATTATATTACATCAATCAAAATTACACCCAATATAGATACTAATAGTGTTCATTTTAAATTGTTTTTTAGAGATAAAGACGTTGATGCAACTATAAAAATATACGATAACGGCATTGAGAAATGGACAGGCAAAACGAATAAATCAACTACAATTAAACTGGATAAATATTTGAAGTGGTCACCTGAAAATCCACACCTTTACGATGTGGAAATAACTACTGATTCCGACAAGGTCACAACCTATTTTGGAATGCGCAAATTTTCCAGAGGTTTAGATGAGAAAGGCGTAAGCCGTCTTATGCTTAACAACAAGCCTTATTTTCAAAACGGCTTATTAGATCAGGGTTATTGGAGTGACGGTATGTATACTCCGCCCAGCGATGAAGCTATGGTTTACGATATTAAAATTATGAAAGAAATGGGCTTTAATATGCTTAGAAAACATATTAAGATAGAGCCGTTGCGTTGGTATTATCATTGCGACAAACTAGGTATGCTTGTATGGCAAGATATGATAAACGGAGGCGGTATTTATAGTCCCAATACCATTGCAGTACGTCCTGCTTTAAGTTTGGTTACTTTAAACAAAAAGATGGGATGGATGTCCGATGGTGCAGAAAACTATGCTAAGTTTTCCAGAAGCGACGCAAGTGGCCGTGAAGAATATTATGTAGATTCTAAAAGGCTGATAGATACTTTGTACAATACGGTATCATTATGTCTTTGGGTGCCGTTCAACGAGGCTTGGGGACAGTTCGATTCGTTAAAAGCGTGTGAATATTACCGCAAAAAAGACCCGACCCGCCTAATAGACCACGCAAGTGGTTGGTTTGACCAAGGCGATGGAGATTTGAATAGTTTCCATATATATTTTACACGATATAAATTCCCTAAATTCAATAAAAACGATATTCGCCCTATTGCAGTAACCGAGTTTGGCGGATTTAGCCTGCAAGCCAAAGGACATATGTATAACAAGGAAAAATTCTTTGGTTATCGCAAATTTTACGATAGGGAAGTTTTTGAAAACGCAATAGAAAAACTTTATGAGAAAAAAATAATTGCAAATATTGGCAAAGGTTTGTCTGCAGCTGTTTACACTGAGGTGTCTGACGTTGAAGACGAGTGCAACGGTCTTTTAACATACGATAGAGAAGTAATAAAAATGGATATTGAGCGTATGAAAAAAATCAATGCAAGGGTGAAGATTTAAACAAAGTTAATTGCATTTTTAATTATTAAATATTTTCGACTTATGGACAAGGCATTGCGTCGCTTTTAAGTACGCTGTTTAGCCTTGACAATTATTCATTATTTATATATAATAAACTATCGAGGTAATATATGTTAGACAAGAGAGCGTTCCAAATATTAGATATAGTAATTGGTATGACATCAGAAGGCGAAAGCGTCGTTATAGAAAAGAGTGAAATACTGGCAAAACTCGGTGAAGATGTAGATTTGACCGAGCTTGACAACATTGTAGAGATGTTGGCTCTTAATGATATGATACATATCCTTTATTACGATGAAAAGCAATATTGTATAACTCCTCGTCCGAAGGGAAGAATAGCTTACGAAAAGAGACAGCAGGCGGCAATACAGCAGACAGCAGTTGCTACGGAGCAGACGGGCGGCATGGTAGCTGTAACTGATGGTATAGATGAAAACGGAATAGAAATACCCGTTTTGATTAATATGAAAAAGCTGGCTACAATCTGCGCGGTATCTTCCTTCATCGGAGGTTTTTTTGCGGCGTTATTCGCATTTATTATTGCGAGGTTATTCTAAGCTATGGTACTTGGCAAAAAAGAAAGGGTATTAATGGATGTTGTGTATAAGCAGGCGAGCCGTTCGATTAACGGACAATGCTTGATTTCACCATATGAAATGCTAAAACGCATACCTTATCGTGTTGATTTCAGAGAAACTGATTTGGAAGAAACCTTAAATCAGTTGGTTTTGGACAACTATTTTGAGTACGAAAAAGCCAAAAAAAGCACAGGCGATATTCTGTATATTATAACACTTAAAGAAAATGGCATAAGCTATCAGCGTGACAAAATGGTTTCGAGACGTAAACTTATTTTTCGTATCATAACAACTGTTATCATAGCGGCCCTATCTTTCTCTATAAAATATATTTTGTCTGCCATATTTGGATAAAAATGAATGAAAAATTCCAACTTATTAGCGATTATAAGCCCCGTGGTGACCAACCACAGGCCATTGACAAACTTTGTGAAGGCATAGAAGACGGTCTACGCACACAGGTTTTACTTGGCGTTACAGGCTCTGGCAAAACCTTTACCATGGCAAACGTTATCGCGCGTCTTAACCGACCTACTTTAGTCATAGCGCATAACAAAACTTTAGCGGCACAGCTTTGCAACGAATTTAGAGAGTTTTTCCCTCATAACAGAGTAGAATATTTTGTTTCTTATTACGATTATTATCGACCTGAAGCATATATCCCAAGCAGTGATGTTTATATAGAAAAAGACATGAGTCTTAATGACGAGATAGATAAACTACGACATTCGGCTACGGCATCTCTAGGCGAGAGGCGTGACGTTATTGTAGTTGCTAGCGTATCTTGTATATTTGGACTGGGCGCACCTGAAGAATACTACAAACAAATGTTGTCTTTGCGCCCCAATACCGAGGTTGATCGGGATAAGGTTATTGATAAGCTTATTCAACTACAATATAAACGGAGCGATATAGATTTTGTACGCTCGACATTTCGTGTCAAAGGTGATGTTTTAGAGATATTCCCAAGCAGTAATTCAACTATTGCTCTACGAATAGATTTTTATGGTGATACCATAGAAAATATCTATGAAGAGGATGTTACAACGGGTAAAATTTTATCTACCCTGAAACACGCAGCAATTTTTCCGGCAACGCACTACGTGATAGGTGACGAAAGCGTTGATGAAACTTTGACGAGAATTAAAGAAGATTTGAAAGTTGAAACTAACGCATTTAAAGAAGAATCTAAGCTTATTGAAGAACAGCGTTTGCGAGAAAGAGTAAGCTACGATATGGAAATGATAAAAGAAATCGGTTACTGTTCGGGTATAGAAAATTATTCTAGGTACTTTGACGGGCGACAAATAGGCGAACCGCCTTTTACGCTACTTGATTATTTTCCAAAAGATTTTGTTATGTTTATAGATGAAAGCCATATGTCGATACCTCAAATCAGAGCGATGTATGCAGGAGACAGAGCCAGAAAGAAAAACTTAGTAGATTACGGCTTTAGACTCAAAGCAGCTTATGATAACAGACCGCTGACGTTTAGTGAGTTTCAAGAAAAATATTCTCAGGTTGTTTGCGTGAGCGCAACCCCGGGCGAATACGAGATGAAAGAGCAAGGTCAAATCGTAGAGCAGTTATTACGTCCAACAGGACTAATTGATCCGCAAATAATGGTAAGACCTTCTAAAGGGCAAATTGACGACTTGCTTTATGAGATACAGGAAGTGGTAAAAGGTGGCGGAAGGATTCTTATTACAACGCTTACAAAGAAAATGGCGGAAAGTCTGACAATGTACCTATCGGAGCGTGGCGTTAAGGCAATTTATATGCATTCGGGAATCGACACACTGGAACGCATAGATATTATTACTTCGCTTCGGAAGGGCGAAAACGATGTGCTTGTAGGCATAAACCTGCTTAGAGAAGGATTGGACCTTCCTGAGGTTGAGCTAGTTGTAGTGCTTGATGCAGACAAAGAAGGCTTTTTGCGCAGTCGTTCTGCTCTTATACAAACGGTGGGCAGAGCTGCAAGAAATGTAAAAGGCAGGGTTATCATGTATGCTGATAATATGACCGACAGTATGAAAAGCGCCATAAATGAGACCGACAGGAGAAGAAACTATCAAATTGCATACAATAATGAGAATAATATTGTTCCAAAGACTATCGTTAAGGAAATAAAAAATAGTATAATAATTACAAAGAAATCCGATAAGGACAAGGAAAATTTAACAAAGAGGGAGGCAGTAAAAGAAATCGAAAGATTAAAAGGGCTGATGAGCGTTGCAAGTGCTGGATTAGACTTTGAAACTTGTATAAAGCTACGTGACGCAATCGCTGAGCTTAACCGATTTCTTAAACATTAATTATGACAAACAACAGAACTAAAGATATAGCGCTTATAGCGATAATGACTACTATGATATTGGTATTTGCAATTTTTCCGATATCACTAGGCACGGTGGATATGGCATTTATGGCATTGCTGCCGGTTATTGTAATAACTCAGGTTAAAGGCTTAAAATTAGGAATGATACTGGGCGCAATTTTTGGAATAGTGTCATTTGCGGTTTCATTTTCACTAAGAAGCGTGCTTTCTCCTGTTTTTATGAATCCGCTAGTATCTATTGTTCCTAGACTTTTTATAGCATTGACCACTTACTTTAGTGGAAAGCTATTGGAAAAAATATTTGCAGCAATGAAGTTTAAAGGAAAAGTAGCCGATAGTGTCAAGTACGGAGTTAGCGGTGCCATTGGCGTTTGTACCAACACAGTATTGGTACTAGGTATGATGTTGCTTATCTACTTTGGCAGAAATTATGGCGCAGTAACTATTGGTTGGGGTTTAATAGTTGCTATTTTAGCTACAAATTTTGTCATAGAATTGGTAATAACTACGGTATTATGTATTCCTATATCGCTTACTGTCAATAAACTAGTTGGTATTAGCACACCAAAGCGAAATGAACAAGAAACAAGGACAAACGACGAAAACTATGAACAATGATATCATAATTAAAGGCGCAAAGCAGAACAACTTAAAAAACATTAATTTAACTATTCCAAGGGATAAACTTGTAGTTTTTACAGGTCTTTCCGGCAGTGGAAAATCTAGCCTTGCTTTTGATACTATATTTGCTGAAGGGCAAAGGCGGTACGTGGAAAGTTTGTCCAGCTACGCTAGGCAGTTTTTAGGACAGATGGATAAACCTGATGTGGAAAGCATTGACGGGTTAAGCCCAGCTATTAGCATTGATCAAAAAACTACTAGCCAAAATCCTCGCTCAACGGTAGGAACAGTTACAGAGATATATGACTATTTAAGACTGCTTTTTGCTCGAACAGGTGTTCCGCATTGTCCTAGTTGTGGCAAGGAAATAAGCAGTATAACAGTAGATCAGATTATTGACAATATTATGCATTATGAGGAAAAAACAAAGTTTATGGTGCTTGCTCCGATAGTTAGAGGGAGAAAAGGCGAATATCTAAAGCAATTCGATTCGTTAAGAAAATCGGGTTATGCAAGGGTAAAGGTAGACGGAAGCATTTATAATCTGGATGAAGAAATTAGCCTTGATAAGAATTTGAAACACGACATCAGCGTAGTTATAGATAGATTGGTAATCAAAGATGGCATACAAAGGCGACTAACAGATAGTTTGGAAAACGCATTAAAGCTAGCTGAAGGTTTGGTAATAATCGAAGTAAACGGCGTTGAAGAATTGTATTCGACCAATTATGCTTGCCCCGATTGTAATATAACTTTGGGCGAGATTACACCGCGTATGTTTTCTTTTAATGCGCCTTATGGAGCTTGTGAAAGTTGTACCGGTCTGGGGTTCAAAAATGAAATTGATATTAATAAATTAATACCAGACAACTCATTATCTTTAAACCAAGGCGCCATCAGATGCACGGGTTGGAATTTAGATATGGGCAAGACATCCCAAATGCAGTTTGCAGCTTTAAGCAAAAGATACGGGTTTAGTATGGATAAGCCATATAAGGAGCTATCCGATAAAGTAAAAAATATTATATTATACGGAACTGAGGGCGAAGAAATAAAAATGTCGTCTTCGGGCGCGCATTATTCGATGGAATATAAAGCTTCCTATGAAGGCATTGCTAACAACCTTACCCGTAGATATAAAGATACGCAAAGTGATGCAGTAAGACGCGATATTGACAGGCTTATGACAGCTTGTCCATGCGAAGCTTGTCACGGTAAAAGGCTAAAAAAAGAGGTATTAGGCATAACAATAGGCGGAAGAAGTATATCGGATATTACCGAAATGCCTATACTTAGATTGCCCGAATTTTTCAAAACTTTAGTTTTATCTAATAGAAATTCTATCATTTCACAACCAATTATGAAAGAGCTCGGAGCAAGGATAAACTTCTTGCTGGACGTAGGACTTGGATATCTTTCTCTTGCTAGAGGGAGCGCAACTTTGAGCGGTGGCGAAGCGCAACGAATAAGGCTGGCAACTCAAATTGGTAGCGGACTTATGGGAGTGCTTTATATACTAGACGAGCCAAGCATAGGCTTACATCAAAGGGATAATAATAAGCTGATTGCAACGTTAAAAAGATTGCGTGATTTAGGCAATACACTTATAGTCGTTGAGCACGATGAGGACACGATAAGAAACGCAGATTACATTGTAGATATAGGTCCGGGCGCAGGTATCAACGGTGGAGAACTTGTAGCATCGGGTACCTTAGATGACATTATTGGATGCCCAAATTCGATAACTGGCGATTTCTTGAGTGGAAGGCGAAAAATACCCGTACCTGACAATCGGCGTAAAAGTGATGGCAGATATCTAAGCGTTTATGGCGCAAAACAAAACAATTTAAAAAACGTAAACGTTGATATTCCAGCTGGACTTTTGACTGTTGTTACCGGTGTTTCGGGAAGTGGCAAGTCTAGCTTGGTCAATGAAATAATATATCCATATCTTAGCAACAGACTCAATGGAAGTAATCTTATTGAGGGTGATGTAGACGAGATTAGCGGTATGGAATATTTTGACAAAATTATTGCAATTGACCAAAGCCCTATAGGCAGAACACCTAGGAGCAATCCGGCAACCTATACAGGTTTGTTCACATTTATTAGAGAACTTTTTGCAAAAACACCCGATGCCAAAGCAAGAGGATATTTAGCAGGCAGATTTTCTTTTAATATAAATGGAGGTCGATGTGAAAATTGTCAAGGAGATGGCGTCATTACCATAGAAATGCACTTTTTACCCGACGTGTATGTTCCGTGCGAGGTATGCAGGGGCAAGCGATACAATAGAGAAACACTTGAGGTTAAATTTAAAGGTAAAAATATTTATGAAATATTGGATATGACGGTAGATGAAGGCTGTGAGTTTTTTGAAAATATCCCTAGGATTTATAGTAAGCTTAAAACTATGCAAGACGTTGGCTTAGGGTATATAAAACTCGGTCAGCCTGCGACTACGTTTAGTGGAGGAGAAGCGCAAAGAATAAAATTGGCAACTGAGCTTTCCAAACGAAGCACAGGTAAAACAATTTATATTTTGGACGAGCCTACAACAGGCTTGCACTCTGCCGATGTTGAAAAGTTGATATTAATACTAAAAAGGCTTGTGGACAGTGGCAACACAGTTATTGTAATAGAACATAATTTAGACGTAATTAAAGTTGCTGACCATATCATCGACTTAGGGCCTGAAGGCGGAGACGGTGGTGGAACGGTTATCGTTTGCGGATCGCCAGAAGAAGTTAAGAAGTGCGCATCCAGCTATACGGCAAAATATCTATAAGGCAATTTACTTGTCATTTGCCATATATTAAGCTATAATTTTGATTATTAGAAAGCATAAGGAAGGTTATACTAAATGTATAAATATGAATTAACAACGGATAAAGAAGCGTTTTACAACATTACAAGTATGATAAAGGACGCAATAAATAAAAGCGGAGTAAAAAACGGAATATGTTTGGTATATTGCCCGCACACAACAGCGGCAATAACTATAAATGAAAATGCCGATGAATGGGTGGCAAAAGACGTTATTTTAGCGACAAAAACAGCTTTTCCAAAACTGGAAGGTTTCCGCCACGATGAGGGAAACAGTGACGGACACGTAAAATGCAGTGTATTTGGAGCGAGCCAAACGTTAATAATAGATAACGGCAGCTTAGTGCTTGGCAGGTGGCAAGACGTATATTTTGCCGAATTTGATCCGCCAAGAAGCCGCAATTTTTATGTAAAAATAATAGAGGGTTAAATTATGATTGATTCAAGAATTAATAAGTTGGCAGAAGGATTGATAAATTATTCTTGCCGTCTTCAAAAGGGGCAAAATATCCTTATTGAAGCAACAGGGATACCTTATGAAATGGTAAACGCTCTTATACGTGAGACGTATAAAGTGGGCGCATATCCCTTTGTTGAGGTTTACGACAACAAAATTAAACACGCTCTTCTTTCGGGAATGACCGAAGAACTTGCCAACCGTATGAAAGAATTTGATACAAGACGCATGGAACAAATGCATGCTTATATTGGTATTCGTGGCGGCAACAACAGTATGGAGCTATCGGATATAGATAACAAGGTTATGCAAATGTATACCAGACTTTATTCATATCCGGTACACCACGAGTTGCGTGTAAACAAAACAAATTGGGTGGTGTTGCGTTGGGCAACGGAAGGAATGGCGCAACTTGCCAAAATGAGCACGGAAGCGTTTGAAAAATTTTATTTTGACGTTTGCACGCTTGATTATAGCAAAATGGACAAGGCGATGACACCATTAGAAACTTTGCTGAAAAAAACCGACAAAGTACGCATACTGGCAAAAGATACCGACCTTACTTTTAGCATTAAGGGAATTGGAGCGCAAAAGTGCGCCGGAGAAAGAAATATTCCCGATGGCGAAATTTATACCGCGCCTGTAAAAAATAGCGTAAACGGATATATCCATTATAATGCGCCCAGCATAGAGAACGGCATAGAATTTAAAGACGTAAGGCTTGTTTTTAAAGATGGCAAGATAATAGAGTCAACGTCATCTGATACTGAAGCGTCTAACAAGATATTCGATACAGACGACGGTAGTCGTTACGTGGGCGAATTTGCACTAGGCGTAAATCCTTATATAACAAAACCTATGGGTGATATTCTTTTTGATGAAAAGATATCAGGCTCTATACATTTTACACCTGGTTGTTGCTACGACGACTGCAACAATGGCAATCAAAGCGCAGTGCATTGGGATTTAGTGCTTATCCAAACACCCGAATACGGTGGCGGAGAAATATACTTTGACGACGTTTTGATAAGAAAGGACGGACGCTTCGTGCTTCCTGAACTTTTTTGCCTTAATCCTGAAAATCTAAAATAATAAGGAGAAAGAATGAAAGAT
>DATFIH010000214.1:0-15803 GCA_035270205.1 Clostridia bacterium
ATTTAAGTTTGACCAGCAAAACTAATCAAGACTTATATGAAAGTGAAGATAATAAAAATACAAGAAAGATACTAAATTCTATACTAAAGAAAAACAAATACGATAAAGCTCGGGCATATATTGCTTACAAAAATTATTTGCGAATGACGGAAGATGGCGTTACAGCTCCAGCAGAGTTAGACGAAACGGAAGATGGCGTTACATCTCTAGCAAAGTTAGACGAAATGGAAGAGTCATTAAGCAGTTATATAATCAATCTAAACTCACAAGATGAAATAAATGCGTATTATTGGAACGAGGTTTTAGTAAAAGCGGGTGACTACTTATTAGGAGACGTTGCTTCACTATATCTAATCGTCGATGATAATGGTATTTTAGATGCATATATTGACCTTGCTTTTTTAAATGCCGACCCAATTAAGATAGTAGATGCAAGAGGAATTTTAAAAGTTATTGCGTTAGAATTTGGGATAGTTTTAGAAGATGATGAAAACGTAAGCGATGATATAAGCAATGCTTCTCCCAATATAATGAACGCAAGCGATACTGCAAACTTAATTGCTAAGCAGATAGTATTAAGCGTTGCTACAAGTAACGACGTTCAGCCATTACTTTTAAAAGTAACGGGGGCAGCTATATTTGGTCTTCTACAAGCAATGGGCATCGATATCGAAAGGTATTTTGGAACATATACGCCCAGCTTAGAATTAGATCTTTTTAACAATACAGACGTTGCCAACCTAACAGTTATACTGGAAGATTTGTTTAGTTTGAGGGCGGCTATAAATTATCCCAAAGTTAGTCTTACTAACACACTATCGCAAGCTATTAAACAAAGAAAATACACGTCGATTGACCAAAATTGGGATACCGATATTAAGATATTTATGGAAGGCGAACTCGACTTAGGCGCAGAAGATGCTGAAGAATTGGGTGAAAACAATTCGGATCTAGCAACTATCAATTTTGGAGAAATTCTACGTGGATTGATGGGTGACGAAAGTTTTGCCCTAGACGTTATATTAAAAACGATTAATAGCGTTGCAACCAATTTGAATTTCCGCTTAGAAGCAAAATTAAACATAATAAGATTATATTCGGAGATGCAATCTTACAATGCGGCAATAACTGCATACAATAAGTTGTCTAATGTAGAACAAGCGCTTGTAACAAAACCCGCTCTCAACCTTGCTGCAATGGGTGTCGAGGCGTATATTGAGATAAACGGAAAATTCCGCGTAGATGAAACCGAAACAGAAAAGCTGATAATAGGTGTATATTTGGTTCCGCAAGGAGATATCCTTAATCTATATCTAGATTTGAATGCTCTAAATATGGGCAGGGTAATGATTACCGATATACAAAATACAGCAACTGCGCTTATAGACAGACTAGGCGGTATGTTTAGTAAAGAAGTTGAAGAAGAGGAAACGGAAGAAGAGGAAGTAACGACAGGTACATTCCAAGGAACTTTGGGTGAAATTCTTGCAATCATAAAGATGAGAAATCAGGTTGAAGAAAATATTGGAAATACCAATTCTTATGAATATTATAACGCAAGCAATTCAGAAGATGATAGCTCTTTTGGATACGAAAGCTCTTTTGAAAATATGATAAGGAATGCAGGGCTTGGTGAAGGAGCTGTGGCGTTTACAGATTATATTAAAGGAGTTATTGGCAATTCTTACGGCTTTACGGTAACAGCTGCAGCAAATGTCTTGATAAAGGTTTTGAATGAAGCTTTTAACGATACAAAAAGTAGAAACATACGAAGCTTTAGAAACTTAATTGAAAATATTATTAGAAACGACCAGCAACAAGAAGTTGATAATATTCAAAGTCAATTGCAGAATATGGATGAAGCGTTGGTACTTTATGATTCTAGCAAGGCAGACGCTTGGTCGTATTTGCTTAATGAAATATTTGACGAAACGCAAAGAATTAATGCGCAGGCTATTTATGCAACAGCGCAAGAGGTTTTGCAAGATATTTACGAGGATGGTTATTCTTATATAAGATATAATAATGAATCCGAACAAAACGAAACAATAAGCGTGGATGGTATTTTGACATCGTACAATAATATCGTTGGGTATTACTGGACGGAAACTGTGGACGTGTTGACTTATAATACATATTTAGCGTCCTACAATAAGTTATATAATGATTATAACGAATTGCTGGAAAATAATTTTACCAAACTGCCGGAAACGGGAATTAATACAACAGAAAAATCACTACCCGCGCAGCCTAATTCCATTACCACTACAAATATAAGGACAAGGGCTTGGAATAAGTACTATGCCAATCTTATTGCGGATATGGAAAGTGCTAATTTACTGCTTGATCAGGGTGTTGAGGGCGATGTTTTATCATACGCTAAAGAATTTACTGCATATTACGTTAAGAGTAAAGCTCTAGACAACCTTATAAACGTTGCCAAAGAAAAGCTAGACGCATCAACAGAAGCTTTAGAAAAAGCGCAAGCTTACGTTACTGAAAGAATAGCGAGAGGTGAAGTTGACGCAATAGACAGGGAATCTAAAGAAGCGGAATACGCATTTGATTATTTTACAAGCAAAAATACGTGGGATTCCGATGACGCAAAGTATTATGCAACGCTACAAACTATATATAAGGAAAGCAATAACTTTAGCGAACCTATAGGAAAACGTAAAGCTTGGGCAGATATTAAACAAAGTATTGACAGCGTTTATGCAACTATAATTGCTGCGATGACAACGGTCAATACCGTTATGGTAGACCCTAATGGCAAGTATTTAGCTACAGAAACTGCATTTATAATATCAAACGGATTGTATACCGGATACAGTGATACGCAAAGCCTTGTTTGGAAATCGGTAGCATGGGATTTACTATTAGATTCTTTATGCGCAACAAGTGACAGACAACTTGTTATAGTAGATGATACAGACAGCTCTGCACCACCTGTTGTTCCCGGTGGTATAAATCCTAGCGAAGAATTAACAAGAGTGGAAATATTGGAAAGATTAACCAAGTATAATATGAATACGGATTTCTATCTAGTGACCATGGCTGATGACGTAGCTTCGGCAAGAAAAACGATAGGCAAGAACGAGTATTTGTATACAGCATGGATATTCTATTATGACGAAATAAAAAGGGTAATAAACGGTAACGATAGATTTACCTTGCAATATATATTTAATTATGAATACGACTCTAACGGAAAGATTGTATCCTCAAGTCCCGCTACCGAAACAATGGTTGTAGGTAATACTACTGTTAATATGGTAAAGATGGTGAAAAACGAGGTAGATATTGAAAAAGAGTATAATAACATAGTATACGGAAATGAACTAACTTACCTTGATGCGTTGTATATTGATTCTTACGACAGAACTGCTGAAAACATCATAACAGCGACAGGCGACTACGGTCAAATACAAATAAACATAATGCACGATAATAAACTTTTGGGAGTAGAAGGTGAAGTTGCCAATCTCAATATAGGTATAAGTTTTATTAGTGCAGGTTTAAAAATAAAGGATAATGACCTTGCTAAGATTATTAAAAAGACAGAAACAGACAATCAAGGTGACGTTATAGAAACAGAGATAATACAAGTTATAGACAGCGAATATTTAAGTGGACTTAACTTTGTAGAAATGAATGAAGATTTCACCTACATTTACGCATCTATGGATATCGATTTTAGTTGGGACATGAGCGAAAATGCAAGTTATGATTTTAGTGACTTGATTTCGTCGATGATAGGTGGCATAGAGCTTGGTCCAAACACCATTAATCTTGCGCCGATACTTCAGGTGCTAGAGGGTATTTCTGGAGAATTCCGTATACACTTAGAAGCAAAAATTAATCTTTTTGATATTATAGACGGAAGCGATGCAGCTATTACCTTATATAAAATGGATGGTGAAGGCAACTATTCGGCATTTAGGAAAGATACGCACGGCAACTATTTGGTAGACGAAGAAGGCGACCTGATACCGCAACACGTGTTACAAATCATTTATGGCACCGATGCAGACGGTAGTTTTGTGTTCGTAGATGCTGAAAGTTTCAATATTCAAAAGCTTTATATAGTGGATGCTATAGATTATGTTAAGTCGTTATTATTGAATTCGCCTTATCCTGTCGGCGTAGATTTGGAAGAAGAGACTTCAATGTCACGCTTTATGGTAGCGGCTATGGCTAAAGCCTACCTTGAGCAAGATGAAAATGAAATAAATGGCTTGCAAAATGCCGCAACTGGCAGCCAGTATCCAAGCATTGATTTGCTTATCAAAGATTCAGGTTTTGTTGTGCAAATAGGCGCAAGCGCTTTATATGCGCTATTATCATTCCTTGGTATGGGTGATATTAAAACAATGATAAGCAAAGTTGGCGAGCCAGGCATAGAAGTTGTAGCTTTTGGCGAAGACATATTTGCCTTTAACTTGGAATTGTTTGGCATAACCGAAAGCGGTCAAGCTGTGGAAAGTCAGTACATCAGACTTGGGGTTGCATTAAATAGCGTTAATGTAAGTTTAGATCAAGACGCCAGTATTTCCTTTGATGAAATAACCGATCTTGAATGGGATGCCAACGGCGATCCTGTAGGCTTTGCGCTTATGAAAGAGCAATTACCGCCTATACATATTGAAACAACAATTTTATTGGAATTAGATGCAAATGAATATACCACACAAGGTGTAGGAATTACACCGCTTGATGAATTAGAGCCGTTAAAATCGTTGTTAAAGCTCAAAAATGGCGAGGGCGAAAACGATTATTTATTGTTATACACAATACTTGATATTGCTTTGCTAATAAAGGGTAATAGCAAGATGACTATTGCCGTTGATATTAAAGCCAACCTTGACTTTGGTGACGGAACAAATACTGATTATTTGCAAAACCTTATAAATAACAGTGAAATTAACATAAAATTGCGTGTATTCCGTAGTTCCGACGGGCAAACGATAACTGATCCAAACAGAGTGTTTGCATCAATCTCTTATTACAATCAAAATTTATATATTGACCTTACCAATCTAGGCGGCGACAAGATATATATTGAAAAAGTCGGCGAAATGATATTTGGTAGCGAGGAAGCGCAAAACTTAGCGTTGAATGGAGCAATAGCTGAACTGAAAAATGCAGTTGCCGGCAATTCAAGTATAGGCGCAAATATCGATATCACCTCGGCTGGATTATTCCTTATTGTAAAGAAAGCTGCTATCGTATCACTTATGCAAATACTTGGTTTGAGCGGATTTGATATGTTTGACGAGGCGGCGATACAACTATATCTTATCGGTAAAGACAAGGCAGAAAGAGATTATGGCAACAGCTTAAAAGTAGGCTTGCAAATCGGCGTTGGAACAAACGGGATGACTCCCGGATACGTGGACGAGAATGGCAATGCTGATATGAATGAGGTGCTGGGTCTCGGTTTTTGCCTAAACGGAATATTAGTTGGATTTACCAAAATTGACCTTTCGGTATCCAGACCTGAAGAATATAAGAAGATAGGCTCTATAGATACCTTGTACGTATCTACCCAATTTTCGCTAAGTCTTTCAAATGACAGTGGAGCATATACGTTTGGACAACTATTAAAAATGATGCTAGCTAATTCCTCTTTGAATTTTGAAAGGGAATTAGAACCGATTTTAGAGCTTGTAGAAGAGCTTGATAGCACATTATATTTGGGCGTAAGCTTGACTGTTAATATCAATTCAATATTAGATGAATTACAGGCGCAAATAGGTATTTATAAAACTTACGCAGATAGCGTGGCAAAAACCAACGCCCTTATCTTATTGACTTATATACGTGGCGACATTTATATAGATGCAACAGGCATATCTAATAGCGAAAGCTTCTTCCTAGGCAAGGTAAAGATGAGCAATCTTATGGATATCATAGGAATGCTGACGTCTAGTGGAGATGCTGAAAACTTAGCTTTTGTTCAAGAAATGAAAGCATACGAAGATATGATGGATCCGCAAAACAGGTCTTCAGCTTATGAGGATATCAATGCAATTATTGCAACAGCGCGACTGGTAATTGACGTTACCAACGGCGTAGTTGTCGAACTTGTAGACAATGCCCTTATAACGATTGCTGATTCACTACTTGACCTGCGTGATAAAGATAATAACAAGATAAGTCTTGGCGATTACGTCAATGGCATTACAATGCCGGAAATTGCAGTAGGTGTTAATACTTCAGCAACTATATTTGTTGATATACGTTTGCCATCTGCAGTTTATAATGACAGCGATTATGAGATATTCACTAAGATTATGAATGATGTAAAAGCTGACTACGGATTTAGTAACATAAGTGTAGAATATGATAATAATGACTGGGATAAGTTGCTAAAAGGTAACGACCTTTATGCCTTATACAGCATTAGTAACGAGAAAAAAATAGAGTACGTGAACAATTGGTTGGGCGGAAGAGCAGACGTAATTGAAGAATGTGAAACGCTTATTTCTACCTTTAGTTCAAGACATGACAAGCTTAAATTAGGCGATATCAAGGTATTGGTATTCAATTATATCATTTTACAAGCTTATAAAGACACGTCTGATGCGACAGCAACCAAATACTTATTGAGTTTTGAAAGAGACGCATCTACGTTAGAGCAATCATTAAATTCATACTACAATGATTATCTAAAAGAGCTTGCTTGGGACAGGTATTATGCTTACCTTGTAGAAAAAGACGATTTAGTAAGGCTAAACCTAATGAATACTATGCTTAGCCAAAAAAGCGGAGATAAGGTTCTCGCATATAATCTATATACTACCAGCTTTGAATTGAGCACAAGTGAAAGACAGGCGCTTGCCGTTTATTATACCGGCAACGTCAACAAAAACGCTATTGATACAATGCGCAATATCTATATGGATAATGCAGTTACTTATACTAAGTTAATTATTGATCTTGTCGGGAGTATATTTGTTAGACAAAACACCTGGCTTACATATTTGGAAAAACAAATCTATGTAAGTTCTGGCGGTGATTACGTATATACCGGACTATATAATGAAATGTATATGTATCAAAAAGCTTACGCTTGGGATGCTTACTATGAAACGGCATATACCTATGAAAAAGCATTGATGCTGAGTTCTTTGCAGTATGCAAGCGAAAGGTACGGCTCAAATAATTCTACTTATGTCCTTAAAGCATACGCTTTTGATAAGTTTAAAGAAGAATTAGAGAACTATGCGACCTTAATGGAAACAGGCCTTTTAGAAGATAACGTTTATATTCTTAAATACATAGTTTATTATGAATCGATGCTTGCTCATTACGGAGCGGACTATCAAGTGACACAAGGTGAAAACTACCTTGACGCTGAAGAAATGTTTGACATTTTGATAAAGACTGTTGAGAGTATTCAAGAATACAACCTGGATAAAAGCATAATGCTGAACCAATACAAAGAAGCAGCGATAGCGTACGACCTAATTTTTGATACGCCCAACTTGTATATGACTCTTACCGATATTTATCATGAGCATACTGACGTAGCCCATGTAAATGATATTGCAAGGGATATTAGAGCAAGAAGTGCAAGAAAACTTGCATTAAGCGAGTATATTAAGATTTCCAATCAGTTTGTTGACCTTGTTGCAAATGCGTCCGACAACGTAACTTGCGCCAACCGTTTTATTGCGCGGATTAACAATACTTGGAGCACAACTTTACACGAATATATAGTAGAAGGCGAAGAATTAAATGCGTTGCTATTAAGCTATTCATCCCAAGGATATTCCATAAACGAAGCTAGCTGGAATAGATTGATAGAATATGAGCTTAACTCCATTATCCATACCGATATCAACCTTAATGGCGAAGGCAGTGACAGTCCATTCCAAAATAGCAACAACCTTATAGGCTCTACCAATAACAGTGAATACAACATAAAGAAATATTTCGGCAACGGAAATTATATAATTGATATAAACAATATGTTACCGTTATATCTTGCATATGCCGAACTTAGAACAAGTCTAGGGGCAGAATATCAAACATATTTTGATCAAGCTACTAGTTACATTGAAAGCATTACAGAATCTGACTACTATTATTTTATCAATTTGTGCACCACCTACAATTACGGTGATGACGGTTATCTTGTTGAGATATATAAAAGCGTAAGAGCTTATGCAAGGTTGTTAAAAATATTTAATGATAACAGCATAATACTTGACAATGACCTTATGGAAAAGCTGACAGCGATAAGCAATAAAGATTATTCAAAACTTAGCGCCCAAGCTTATTTAACCTTCATGAAAGATTATAAAGGTTATAGCAAAGCAGACAATCAACAATTAGTGGCAAATATCAATTATCTATATAATATGTATAGCTATTTGTCATCCACAGAAGAGGACGTACGTGAAGCTACGTTGCAAACGATCACAGAGGGCGTAAATGTTTTACTTTCCACTGATACTGTGGACCAAGCTGCGATAGAGTTTATGGGAAGTACCCAAATTATCAACATTACGCTGCTTCCGAAAGTCCATTTATATCTTGCTTATTATGAGATATTAAATAGGCTTGGCGAAAGCAATGCTTACGTTGTTTCGGTAAACAACGATCTTGCAGCGCTACTTGTAGGTAAAACTCCACCCGAGAAATATAGTTTAGCAGCGATTAAGCTTAATCTTTTATTGGACAAACTACAGTTGAATAATGAAACTGCGCTTATTAAAGAGTATTCGGAAATAATAAGAGAATTTACCAACAACAATTTTGAAAACTTGAACCAGAACGTATGGACAGAGCGTATGTATATAGATTTGTATACATATAACGTGACAGATACAGCCGAGACAACAGCGGAAATATTGCGTATAACTAATTTGTTTACGCGCTTACGTGATAACAACTTCGCAAAACGCATAGCATGGGATAATGCTTATTCTTACCAAACAACAATTGATTCTGTTCAACTTTTAAAAGATATAATTAATTCGGTGGTGTTTGAAGTGCTTTATGCAAGCGACAACTACCTTGTTGTGCTAAACGACGTTATGATAAAAGCATATAGCACAGAGATAGATACCGAATTTACGTCTATAATTACTCAGCTTGGCGCATATAGCTTGGAAAACGTTGAAGCAATTCTTGGTTACGATGAAGGGTTAACAACAGAAAGCGGAGAGTATTTTGGCAAGATAACTGAGGTCGGAAATATTTACAAAGCGTTGCTGACAAACACCATGTCGGCAGTTTCGGCAGAGCCTTATTCAAATTGGAGTGATATAGATAAGGCGCAAGCGTTCAAACTTATGATAAATCAATTCCCGCAAAACCCTGTTCTGAGCGTTGCGGAAATAAACAACTACGCAACCCTATATAATAAGGAAATCTACTCACTTATAGTGGATAACTCCTCACTTGTATTCCAATTGGGAAGTTCTGTTAAAAATATTTGTACCAACTTCTATGACAGCTATATGGTGGATTTGTTCAACGAATTATATGGCAGAATAAGTACGTACTTAGCTTTTGCAGAAGCTATACAAAACCCCGATAGCATACTTTATGCGGCAAGGTCATACACCAACGTACAAGCAAAGACTTTCTATGATTTTGTAGTGCTACTTATACTTGCGCAAGAGTCGGGAGAGATTTCCATAAACAGCTCCGACCGCGCTCTGTATGATTTTGCTACAACTTTAATAAATGATAATAAAGAGCTGATAGAAAATTATGAGGGCGCATTGCTGGAAAATGGCAAGCTAACCATAGTGAACTACATCCTTACCAAATTATATTATGGCAGTTATAATTTTGAGACAGGGAATCTAGCAGTCAGATTCGACAACTTTATTAATAACTTGTACAATATTGCAACAGACCCGGCGAACTTTACGTTTATACTAGGAAACCCGGAAATAAGCATCTGCGCAACTTTTGCAGGACACTTTAACAGCCTTAAAACGCTTATTGAAGATTTGGATTTGGCTGTAACAGATGCGACAGCCGGCGGAACGGCTAGTCAAAGAATGTTTAATTTCTTGCAAATAACCAATGACTTCAACTTTGATTTTGGCAGTATAATTGAGGGCTATGTAAATATTTATAAACGTTATAATAAGGTAAATTATGATACGCTTTATTTAAGAAGTACAGTTTTTGCAAATGCATTCAATTCACTATACAATAATATTGTTAGCGAGATATATAATAACAATCCTGAGCTTATGGGACTTGTTAGCGAGGTAGAATCTTCTAGCGGAATAACACAGGCAAGACGAACCGAAGCGCTAATAGAAAAAATAAAAAATTCTGGAGCAGATATAACTGTTATGCTATACGAATATATAGCCGAATACGAAAGAATTTACGCTGCTATATTTACCGACAGAAGCTTATTAAATGAGGTTATTTTAGATACATATCTTAGCGAAATTGAAACTTATTACATAAATAGTTTTGATTCTGACTGGCAAAACATAAGAGAAAAACTCAACCTTATTAATATTATTGAAATGAATACAAATAAGGAAGTTTTACGCAATTATATTATCAACAACCGCAACTACGTAGAAAAATCTAATTTCTTGAGCACTTATCTCAATATGGTTGGAAGTCTTACCAATGAACAGTTGGTAAGTTTGGGCAAGTTGATGTTAAACGCTATACTTGTTGGGGATATCCAGACAGAAATTGACGTTGATATGACCTCGTTTATTGCAGAGCTTGAATCTTATAGCCTTGATAACGTTTGGTCTATACTTGGATACAGCAATTACTTTAATTTTGATGCAGAAAATTTATTTGCAGAAATAAAAGCATTGCAAGAAAGATACTCTGATTCACTACAAGATGCTATGACCGCTGTAAATACTGAAAGCTATAATAACTGGAGGGCTTACGACAAGGCATCAGCTATGAATATTTATACTGGCAATGAAGCTTTCTACTCAGACGGCATAGATGAGATAGTATTGATACAAGATAATTACGTCAATGCCGAAATAAATATCCTGCTTGATTTATATGAAAAGGTAACTAAACTTCTTGCAAGTTCTGTTTTGAGCAATGAAGCTATCGCTTACGTTAATGATTTTGAGCAAGAGTTAGCATCCACGCTACTTGACCGTTTGCACAATTATTCCGAGATAGCAAACGCAAATGTAGAAACCTACAGTTACCAAATTAAAAATCTTACAAATACTAACGTATATGATCTATACAATATCGTTTTCAGTGCATTAGATGTCAACGAATTTACCATAAAACAAGCGGATTCCGCGTTATATGCTCTTGTAGCATATACAGCTACCACCTTTGGTGACATAACAAGCATGACCAATGCAATTAAGGAAGAAACTGCCTTTAAATTAGCAAAACACATATTCAACGGCGCATATACATTGACATCTACACTTGATACTCTTACCAATACGTTCATTTATGACAATTATTATGCTAAGTGCAATGAAAGTGCTACAGTTTATAAAACGTTAAGCGTGAAACTGGACAAATTTATACTGCTGGAAAATTATTTAGCTGTTATAGGGGCGCTTAATAGCATTACCTTAAACAACTCAGCAAATACCTTTGTTCAAGCCTTTGTGAATTCGATGTCTGAAAAGCTGTATAACAATTTATTGACGTATGAAAGCAGTGAATTGTTGACGGCATTAGAAAACGTTATCCCAACTGACATAGACTCCATTATGGGTATACTTACCGATGCAGTCAATGCGCACACAATAACTTTAAATTCGGAAGATGCCGAGTATTATAATATAGCTTTAAGGCTTATAAATGTCAGCGGCGCCTATAATGAATGGAATAATCAAGGCAAGCTACAAGCAGCATTCTTGCTAGCTATGGATTGTTTCCTGGGCAAGTATACTCTTAACCCTTATCTAAATGTTTTATGGAATGATTTTGTAACACTTTATTACGATAAATGCGTAGAAAACGCTACCGCTTATAATAACGTTATAAACGTGATGAACATAAATACGCTTGTGAGTAACGGCGCGATACACTTTGCTATGATAAAGAGCAATATTGAAAGCCTAAGTTCAACAATTACAATAATTGCATCTACAGGCAAAGAAAATTATGCAAACATGTATAGACTTGTCAGCAGTATTGAAGGTCAATTCGACAGCATAGTAGATAAATACTCCGATATTTATGTAGATTATTCAGATGTAGACTATGAAAGCTTGGTAAAAAGGAACGTAACAAGCGCGGACACTTTGTCCAAGATTTATGATAATTTAAGAGAAATATCTACATCAAACGCAACTCTGCTTGCCATATTTACATCTTTGGAAACAGTGCCTTTATCCAACCAAGACAAAGCTTTATACCTTGCAAGTGTTGTCGAAAGTATTAAGCAAAGCGGACAGGATTTAAGTAGCTATCAGGTTGTTTTGGCGCAATACGAAGAAGTCGAGTATTCTTCTTTTGCTAAAGAAGTTGCTGGTATATACCAAGAAATAATTACACTAGCAAATGCCGAATCTGCATTATCAAGTATTGTGTCAAATGCTGAAGACACAACAAACGGCGACGTTACTGAACAAGCTTTATATCTTCCGACACTTGTAAACAATATAGAAGGTAGCGGTATTTCCGTTAAATTATTGTTGTCACTTGCCATTGCAAAAGCCGATAGATATATAAATGGAATATTCTCGCAAAGACAGCTCTTGGATGAAGCGATATTGAAAAATGGTCTTTACGATTATCAAAATAAAGCTAGCTATTCTAAGATTTTACAAAACATTACTCTTATTGATGATATAAACGACTCCGATGACCTGACTGCGCTTAGAAAAGCAATGAAGCAAAGCAATGGATACTTGAGCAACGTCAATTTCCCTGGTAGCTATATTAGTGTCGTAGGTTTTATGGGAAGCGCAGAAGTCGATTCTATCGTAGCAAACTCTATAACAATGCTATCTGCATATAATGATATATACGCCCAAGCAACAGTAAAAAGAGACCAACAAGCAAACATTCGCTTAGGGATAGGCGTACTTGGTGAGATAGACGGCAACTTGAGTACATCGGTAAAAGTAGGTATTAAATCCGTTTACGTAGACGAACATGGACAATTAACTTCCACAATAAAGGATTTAATTAGCGACGAAGAAAAAGATGAATATACCGAATATAGCGATTTAACGCTGAGGGTTAATATTAATGCAACACTAAATAATTTACTTACGAAGGGCAACTTGAATATACAAGATGTTCTGAACGCAATTAATTTTGGCAGTTTGCTTGGAATGGATGAACTAAATGTAGATTTAGATATAGCATTCTTAGAAGCGCATACGATGAAAGTAACGATATCGGGACAATTAGGTATCAATTTCAGCGCGCTGCTAAGCCAAGATATTAACAAGATAAATAACAGCATAATAGGAGATATAACACTTTCTTATTATTTGATAGACCACGATACAAGTGGACAGTCTACAAGATTTAAACAGATTATTCTACACGTTTGGATTTATGGCAATGAGATATATGTACAAGGAGAAGTTTTCGACAGTAAACTAAACCTAAACATAACAGACTTTAACCTAGGCCAGTTATTATTATCCAACTTAGGTTTGCCAGGCGCTCAAGAAGAGGAAGATATTGTAAATAAATCAGTAGCAGGCCTTAACAGTAATATAGTCGCAGAATTCAACAATGAAGATAATAAAGAAACTCAATTGAATGCATTTGAACAACTATATCAACTGAAAAATAGTGATGACAATGCGCTTATGAGCAACGCAGTAGAAGCTCTTATACGTATGACAAAGCAAGACACGTCAGTTATTCTTACGGTTGACTTGTTGGTAGAAATAATGAATGTATTGCTAAGCTCACAGGAATTTAAGACAGATTACTACGATATACTTAGTGTGCTGGTTACCGATGCAGGCCTTACCTTGGAATATGGAGATGATTTTGGTATTAATCTCAATTTAGACAAAAAAGGTAACGCGGAATTAGGCGAAGCTGGTTATGAGTTTAATCTGACTATGTTGCACGATACTTTGATAAGTTTAGATAAAAACGCTTATGATACGTTATACAATGCTTTGGCATTGAAAGAATCGCTTGACGAATTTAGCTATTTCTTCAAAATTGATGAGATAGCAAACCGTTTTGCAGTTAAATTTAGTCTAACTTTAGAGGCTGACTTGTTGCGTAATATACTTGATTGGTCTACCTTATTTAAAGAACAAGAACTTAGCACCATATTCCAGTTACGTTTCTTAAAAGACGTTAAGGGTAAACTGCGCCTTGATTTTGCTGTAGACATTGATATATCATTGACAGCATTTGATTTTATTATCAGCGGCTTCAACACCGATAATGTGAATATTTTCAATATATATTTTGTTGGAGGCAGAGTAAATTACGAAACGGGCGACGGTAGTGAATGGAATCCTAAGATATATATAAACGGCGGAGATATGTATGATACTAAAATAGTATTAACTCCCCAAGCTGGAATGAATTTCCTCGATTTGAACTTCGTTAATATGTTCTTTATCCTAATAGGCAGTGAAACAAGGTATGACGTAAGTGCTCAAAATGCAGCCTATAATGCAGATAGTACGGAAGAAACAGGATCGCTTGCCAACGTAGAATGGGGCGCGATATTCGATAGTATCACTTTTGGAAAAGGTACCATAGGTATAAAACTTGCAAGCAGTTTGCTACAAGCTATTATTTCAGGACTTTTCGGGCTAGACTTTGAACAGCTAGGAAATATTACGTTAGAGCTTGACTTAATAAACAACGAATTATTGCTCAATATTCCTATAGACGCTCCTGTTCGAGATGCTAAAGGCAATGAATTAGTACCTTCCAAACTCAACTTTGGAGTAGGTATAAGCAACGTTAATATCAACCTTGGACCGAGTAAAGATTTCTTTGGTCAAAAACAATCGATACTGTTTACAGGTTACCAAGCTTTTGACTCATTTATTTGGGTAAGCGAGATTAACAGCTCATTACATATCAATGATGATTTTAATACCCTTATAGATATGAGCCAACTAACTTCATTCCTTATCGATAACTTGGGATTAAAGATAATGGGAACTGAAGAGTTAGACGTGCAAATAAACTTTGCGCTACGCACCTATATTGATTTCTCAGATTTAAGTAATTTCCGTTTAGAACTGGAACTGACGTGGGGCGACGGCAAACGTATACTTGAGTTGGCTTACATTGGAATTCCTCAAGGCGGAACCATATACTTGGATTTGAGCGGACTTGGATTGCCGAAGGTTTGCGTAAATGGTATTGACCTTGGATCACTTGCAAAAGAGATATTAAGCACCTTAGACGATGAAACTATTGAAACGGTGGAAGCTCAGAACGCAGGCAACAATGACGTTGAAAACGACCAAAGCGATGCGGAAAAAGTAGCAAGCAATTATCCTAACATAAAAGATATGCCATTTGGCAACAACATGTTACTGTTTATGTGCTCAAATGATGAATTAAGCATTGCAATAACAGGGGCTTTGCTAATGTCTTTGCTTCATTCATTAGACAGAGCAACGGGTGACTCTCTTCCTGAAATTATTGACAACATACCAGTGTTTAATTATCTAAAGATTGGTAGAGATGATAAAGATAATGTGACAGGTATTCAGCTTGTACTCGATGAAAACAGACAATTCACAATAAGATATAACTTTGATAAGAGTTATTCTCACCTTGTAAACAGATATAAATTAAATACTATAACCGATATGACGATAGTAGGTGATAATATCAATGCTGCAGAGTACACT
>DATFIH010000215.1:0-10202 GCA_035270205.1 Clostridia bacterium
TTCCAAAAAAATAGCACTGCCGCCATAGCAAAAAACATAATTGCCGGAATAATAGTTGCCAGGTCATACATTACAGACAATGTTTCTTTCGTTTGCACTGCTCCGTACTCGGCTTTGTAATTCATCGCAATTAATGCTCCATTAACCGCGATAGCAGCTATCATTTGACCTATTTTCCTAAAAAACATAAAAGTAGAATATGCGGTTCCTTCCTCGCGAATGCCGGTTTTCACCTCAACGTCGTCAATAGCAGTTGCTATAAGCGACCATATTTGTAAGATTATGAAGGATTGTCCGCAACCGTTTAAGAAACTTAACGCTGTAAACAAGCCCCAACCCCAACTTAGCGTCATCACGCCTTTGCATGCAAATAATATTAGGTTGGCAACAGCCGAAATGGCGATACCGAATGCGCAAAGTTCACTTTTTCCAAACCTTTTAATAAGCTTGGGGGATAAAAACAATATAAATGCTATAGGCAGATATGTACAAACTGTATTTACCATATTCAGCCATCCTTTTCCAAAGAAGTCACTAAAAAGGTAAAGATAATAGCTTGTTGTAAACATTTGAGCCGCCAACAAAAGCATGGATGCAATACTTACCGAAAGGAATGCTCTGTTTTTCAAAAGCTTGCGTATAATACGCATAGTTTCGCCTTTCTTTCTCTTTAAAGGCGCAGCTACCATTATTCTTTCTTTCGTCCATTTATAGCATAGAAAATAGCAAACAATCATACATATAGAAAGAACTATCGTACCAATCAAAATAGGCTTATAAATCATATCTTGTATTGGTAATCCGTTTTCTCCCAAAATCTGATTTCCGGCACTATCTAATCTATTAATATAACAAAATGACGCTACTATCATAGCCGGAATACCGCCTATTCCAGAGCCAACCGATCGAAATATTGAAAGTTTGTTTCTCTCAGGTTCGCTGCTTGTAATTACGTTAGCTAAACTTCCGTAAGGTATTTGAGCAACAGTATATGCCATACCGAAAAGGATATACGTGCCTGTAGCGTAAATAAAAGTGCCAATATGGTCGGGCGTATCTCCAATCCCCGGCAACTTTAAAAAAAGCAAAATTATTGATATCGCAAGTGGCAAACTGGACCATAACATCCACCTTCTATATCTACCGTTTTTACCGGGTTTTGCGGTATCTGCAACGTATCCCATAATAGGGTCGTTAATTGCGTCCCACAATCTTGCGCCTATCATCATCAACATAATCCATAGCGCATTTAGTTGAAAAATATCGGTATAAAACTTTTGAAGAAGTGAGGTCACCAGTGCAAAAACAAGGCAACAACCCGCATCACCTAGTGCGTATCCAATGTATTCGGGCGTTTTTATTCCGCTAGTTCTTGCTATAAAACTTTTTTTTTCTGTTGCTTGAGCTATAGCTCCGTTTGAAACTTCAGTTTTCATAGAATTTCCCCCAGCCTTTTCATTAGTTATTGTACGTCTTGCCTAAATCGTTTAGGCGTTTATTTTTAATTACTTATTCTTTAGTTTTATAGCTTTTTTGCATTTTTCCACAATATCTTCAGGGTTAAGTTTGTATATGTTTTTTAAATACGGCAATTTGCCTACCTCGCCAAATACATCGTTAATACCAATAGGTAAAACGGGTACAGGACAGTTTTGGGTAAGCACCTCGCTTACTGCGCTGTGCAGTCCGCCTATGATATTGTGATTTTCACAAGTAACGGCACAACCTGTTTTGGCAACTGATGCAACTATTTTTTCACTATCTATGGGCTTAATTGTATGAATATTAATAAGCTCTGCACTGATTCCTTCTTCTTCCAACATTTTAACAGCTTTAATAGCTTCTCTAACCATTATCCCCGATGCAAATATGGTAACGTCTTTTCCATCTTGCAATTTGTCGGCTTTAAACAAATCAAACTCATAATCTTCACTAAACACGTCATCAATAGTTTTACGGAAAAGCCTAATATAAACGACTCCTTCGTAACTATCAATAATAGGCATAGCTTTCTTTAGCTGCGTGCAGTCTACAGGCTCAAAAATAACGATATCGGGGATACTTCTAAGCACACCTATATCTTCTAATCCCATATGTGTGCCACCGTTAATCTCGGCAGTTATGCCAGGGTCAGAGCCTACTATCTTAACGTTTTGCTTGGAATAGCAACCTGAAAGTGTGATTTGGTCGCATATACGCCTTGATACAAAAGGTGAAAAGGAATTAATGTAGGGCTTAAAACCATAACTTGACAACCCTGCGGCTACCCCCATCATGTTTTGTTCGGCCACTCCTACGTCAATAGCCCTGTCGGGAAAATCATTTCTAAGCGCCCACGTACCGTTTGCTTTGGCAAGGTCGGCATCTATTACAACGACACGCTCATCATTGGTCATAAGTTTTTTAAGCTCTTCGGCATAAACCGCTCTCATTTCCATACTGCTATTACCTCCTTATCTCTTCAATAGCTTTTTCAGCATCTTCTGCCTTAAAAGGCATATTGTGGCTTCCAAATCCTTTAGCTTCGACAAAAGAAATACCTTTACCTTTTATCGTTTTTGCGATAATCATAGTCGGTCTATTTTGCTGAGCTTTGGCATTTTTAATAGCATGGGCGATTTGGTCAAGGTCGTGCCCGTCAATTTCATAAACGTTCCAACCAAAGCTTTTCCATTTATCGGAAATAGGCTCTATTCCGTTTATGTCGCCAACCATACCGTCTATTTGCATTCCGTTTAAATCGGTAAAAGCGATAAGGTTGTTCAATTTTTTGCCACCAGCAAACATTGCCGCTTCCCAAATCTGTCCTTCTTGGCTTTCTCCGTCGCCTATAATTGTATAAATGTATGCTCCGTCTTTTTTTATCTTGCTACCAAGAGCTATACCTACTGCACAACTAAAGCCTTGTCCCAAGCTTCCCGTTGTCATATCAATACCTACTGTACGGTTCATATCACAATGGCTAGGCAAAGAAGTACCTCCTTTGTTTAACGTGAGTAGCAACTCTTTATCAAAATATCCACGGTTGGCAAGTGTAGCGTATACGCTAGGTCCCGCATGCCCCTTGGACACAATAAGTCTATCTCGACCATCCATATTGGGATTTTGGGGATCTATATTCATTTCACGAAAATATAACGTCGCCAAAATTTCCACGATAGATAAACATCCGCCTATATGCCCCACTTCGATAGAAGCGATGCAACGAACGGTGTCTTCTCTAATATCCTTACAAATACTTTTTAAGTCCATTTGAATGCTCCTTTTAAAAATTTCTTTATAAAAAATTTTAATTAAAATGTTTAATGAATATATCATAAATATGTGTAGTTGTCAATAATACCAGCGGTGATAAACTATATACAAACTCTAAGTAGCGCCAGTTACACAACTTTCAAAAGACAAGCTATTTGTTGTCTTAAAAGTTGTTTCTTGTCTTATTTTTAGCCAACATTATGACAAGCTATGCAAAAATTTTGTATTGCTTACATGCTTTATCTTTTTACAAAATTGGCAAAAAACGTTTCATAATTTTAGCTGCAAGTTATAATTTATTGATAATCTGTATTAGTGATTATAGTAAAATAATATTTACATTTTGGGCGCAGGCGCTTTTACTACAATAAGTTCCAGCGTTGCATCGTACATATTTTTTACAACCATTTTTGTGTTGAAAGGAATCTTTAGCAAAGTACCGCCCATATACTGGTGAATTTCTTGTTCATCAAGGCTAATAGACAACGTACCCTGTACCACCGTCATATATACGTTAGAATTGGTATAATGCTCAGGCAAACCGTCACCATTATTCAAAACCATATGAAGATATTGGCTTGATGTTGTTTTTATTCTTTTTCCTCTGCCTCAATAACTTCAATTTTTTTGGCTTTAGTAGCAGTTATTCCAACAGCGATTAGTGCGGCGGTCAGCATTACTAACATTTCCACAACCAATAGTATTTTTAGACTGTCGTTGTTACCATCTGCTCTTATTGCCGAAAGTGTTTTGACTACGCTGTTTTTCATTATTTCTTTTTCAACGTATTCGTCAACTGCTTGATTTATATAACCTATTTCTTTTTTTATTTTCACATCAATATCGCCAATTAGCGCATCCGCCGTTGAGATAGATAAAGCTTTTTCTTCCTCTGTCATTGCTTCTGCGTTCAATATTTTTGTTTTCCTGGTTTCCCATAAATCCTTAGACGAAGTTAATTCTACCTTTCTTGTTTGATATATCCTTAAATCATCTTGCAGTTTTTCATAGGCGGCCCCATTAGCTAGTACTGACGTTGTAATATTTTCACTTGTTGTTGTGTTGTAAACAAATTCAAACTCACTAATTGATTGAAGTATAGCAGTAATCGTTGCATCGGCAGAATCAATTTCTCTGTTAAGGTAACTAATCTTTTCATCGATAAAAGTAGCCGCATTAATAGTTGGACTGCCTTTGGATACACCGTTCTCATAGATATAGATTTCTAGTTTATTTAAATCATAATCTATTATTGATTGCACTCTTGCTTTTAAATCATTAAAACTAAGCTTGGTTTCTGTTGAACGGAAAGAATTAGAACTCCCCGCTATATCGTTTATATATCTTAATATACTGTCAATTTGGTCATCATATATACTGTGCAATTCTATATATTCGTAATTTTCTTTATTAACATCGTCGCCAATAAGCGTACCAAGCGCGTTGCTAAAGCCATAATTTTGCTTAAAATACAATATATAATTGTCTACAATAGTATTCAAAATATTGGCACATTCTTTATCAGAAAGACCCAATTTTCTCTCATTCTTTAAGCTGACAACATAGCTGGTCGAAAAATAAGAAAGCGTATTCAATTCGTTTAATTGTGACGGGTTTTTTATAGCTATCTCTTTTATGATAAGTATCTTGTCCATAATTTTGTCGGGAACAACACCCGCAATTGTAATATTAGAAATAATACCGTTTTTTAACTCTGCTCTTTCTTCCTCAGAATAATTGTTATCTATAAGAGCTTGCGTTACGATAGCGTCAGATTTGATTTTGCTTACGTCAAGTCTCATACCCCAAGGGTCAAGACCTAATTCCGCTCCATCATAATTGTATTCTATCATAGCGTTGTAAGAAGTTTCTTCCTTTGTCAAAACAATAATCAATGCACCGATACCCGCTGTTACAAAAGCCGCTATCAATACATAGATAATTATTCTTAAAAAGCTTTTCTTAAGAAGTTGTACTAAATGCTTATAGGTAAAGCCGTCATTTACTATTTTTTCGTTCATAGTACCCTCCCAAAACGTTTAAATCTATTTTTTATTTATTTAGTATATCATATAATATATATAGAATCAATTATTTTTTAAATCGTATTTAGTGTATGTAAAAATAATGGTACTAATAATGTAATTTTTTGGATAACTCCACTAAAAACAATAATTTGTTGTATTTTTTCCTTTTATGTAATAAAATTAGTTTATACGAAAAATTGAGGTTACAACCAAGATGAACAAAATATATGAATCTGGTGAAGATTATTTAGAAACCATTTTTAGACTGCAAAACCAAATGGGAAGCGTGCGCTCTATTGACATTGCGCAAGAAAAAGATTATTCCAAATCCAGCGTTTCGCGCGCGGTAAACCTGCTTAAGGATAACGGCTATATCACTATTGATGCAAGTGGCGCAATTGACTTTACTGAAATGGGCAAAGCTAAAGTTGTAAAAATCTATGAAAGGCATAAGCTTTTAACTGAGAATTTGGTTAAACTGGGCGTGAGCCAAAAGGTCGCCGAAGCCGATTCTTGCAGGATAGAACACGTGATAAGCGAGGAGACATTTTTAGCTTTAAAAAAGCATTGGGGAGAATAATAAAAATCTGCTTAAAAATAGTTGAATAAAGTGCGACTTATACTATATAATGAACATGAAGAGCATAGTCTCTTTATTTATTCATATTAAGTTAGCATATGCGAACTGGAGGTTCGAATGACATTAGATAAACTACAAATAGGCAAAAGTGGCATAATATCTAAGATAAACGGGCAAGGCGAATTGCACTTGCGTCTTTTAGATATGGGACTTATACCTAACACCAAGATAGAGGTAGTAAAATTAGCCCCATTAGGCGATCCTATGGAGATAAACATTAGAGGTTATGCGCTTACTTTAAGATTAGAGGATGCCAAGCAAATAGAATTAAAGGAGCTACAGTTATGATATTTGCGCTAATTGGCAATCAAAATTCTGGAAAAACAACCTTATTTAATCAGCTTACGGGGGCAAATCAACACGTAGGCAACTTTCCAGGAGTAACCGTAGAGCAAAAGTCGGGAGAAATTAAGCAGTCCAAGAATACTATGGTAGTAGACCTGCCTGGTATTTACTCGTTGCGACCCTACTCACATGAAGAAAAAATAACTAGAGATTTTGTCTTAAACCATAAGCCTGACGGTATTATAAATATAGTGGACGCAACAAACATAGAAAGAAATTTGTATCTTTCCTTACAGCTTATTGAACTAAATTATCCTATGGTTATTGCACTCAATATGATGGATGAGGTGCGAAACAACGGCGGGTCAATAGACATTGCTCAACTTTCTGAAAACTTAGGCGTACCGATAGTACCTGTCAGCGCAATAAAAAAAGAAGGCATTGAAGAACTCGTTAAAGTTGCAGTAAATATCGTTAAAAATAAAGATTTTCCAAAAAAATATGATTTTTGCCAAGCTGGACCTATACACCGTTGTATTCACGCAGTTTCACATATTATCGAGGACCACGCTCAAAAAGTCGGAATATCCACACGGTTTGCCGCGACAAAAACAGTTGAAGGCGATTTGCCTATAATTGAAATGCTTGAGCTAAACAGCAACGAACTTGACACCATTGAACACAGTATCGTTGAAATGGAACGAGAATACCATTTAGACCGCAACGCTGCGCTTGCCGATATGCGTTATTCCTTTATCGAGCGTTCCTGCAAAGACGTTGTTGTGAAAAGTGTTCAAAGCAAGGAGAGAAAACTCAGCTTAAAAATCGATAAGGTTTTTACCAACAAATATGCAGCCATACCGCTTTTTTTACTTATAATGTTGACTATTTTCTATTTAACTTTTGAAGTTGTGGGCAAAGCTTTGAGCGATCTATTGGCAATGGGAATAAACTATATTATCGATATTTGTGATAAAGGGTTTGCAGCGTACGGGTTAAATCCTGTTGTACATAGTCTTGTTATAGAAGGCGTATTGTCGGGAGTTGGCAGTGTACTATCGTTTTTACCTATAATAGTAGTTTTGTTTTTCTTCCTATCCATACTTGAAGATACCGGATATATGGCAAGGGTGGCGTTTGTAATGGACAAATTGCTTAGAAAAATAGGTCTATCGGGGAGAAGTATCGTTCCAATGCTTATTGGCTTTGGCTGTACCGTTCCTGCTATTATGGCAACACGCACACTTTCATCTGAACGTGATAGAAAGATGACAATTCTTTTGACGCCTTATATGAGTTGTTCGGCAAAAATACCTATATTTGCTATGTTCACTGCCGCATTTTTTCCAAAATATCGCGCGCTTGTAATGATAGGTCTTTATTCCTTAGCAATTATAATCGGTATAATCGTTGCTTTAATTATGAATAAAAGCGTTTTTCGCGGCAAACCAATACCGTTTGTAATGGAGTTGCCCAACTACCGATTTCCATCGGTTAAGAGCGTACTTTTATTAATGTGGGAAAAAGCTCGTGACTTTATATTAAAAGCGTTCACAATCATTTTCGTAGCTACTATCATAATCTGGTTTTTACAGACGTTTGACCTTAGGTTAAACGTGGTGGAAAATAATAATGACAGTCTCCTTGCTTTGATTGGGAAAGTAATCGCTCCACTGTTTATTCCACTGGGCTTTAACGATTGGCGCATAAGCACTTCACTTCTTGTAGGTTTTAGCGCAAAAGAAGCGGTAGTCAGCTCTCTTAACGTACTACTAGGGACTTCCATATTAAAAAGCGGAGCATTCACAATAGCAAGCGCGGTAAGTTTTCTTATATTTACCTTGCTTTATACCCCTTGTGTAGCGGCTGTTGCAACTATGAAAAAAGAATTAAAATCCACTTGGAAAACAATAATAGCAGTTGTAGTACAATGTTTGATCGCTTGGATTGTTGCGGCTATTGCCTACCAATTAATCGCACTGTTTTAAAGTATAGGAGAAAAATATGTCTTTATTGGATTATATCCTAATAGGTGTGCTTTCGGTTTGGTTTATCATTTCGATACTCTTTTTTAGAAAGAGCAAAAAGCAAAACAAATGCCCTGGGTGTTCCGGGCGGTGTTCATCTTGTCCTAAAAATGTTAATAACGACGACAAAAAGACATATTAAAAGTATTTTTCAGCAAAAAAGATATATGCTATACTAATAAAAATAGCTAATGGAGGTTTTTATGAATTTTATTGTAATAAAAGGTAAATGTATAAGCTGTGGACTTTGCATGAGCATTTGTCCGGATGTTTTCTGCTATGATGAAGAAGGGCTATCGGTAGCCTACAATCAAGCTACAGGAGACATTGTAGAAAGCGCTATAGAGGCTATGGAAAGCTGTCCTACCGATGCTATTGAAAGAGCCTAATTAGCAGCACTTCAAATTTTTAAATTTTAGAAACAACAAACTTTACAGTGTGAATAAAATAATTGCAGTGTGCCAAACTCTCTTAGCACACTGCAATTACTATTTCTCTATTTTTATCCTATATATCTAAATCTCGAAATTTATCTCTTTGTAACAGACGACTTTATCTCCGGATTTGACGGGCAGCTTAAGCTCCGGATTTTGATTTATTATTATTGCTTCTGATGTGTTTAACTCCTTAGCAACTTCCCATATGGATTGGTTGGGTTTTACTATATAAAGGCTAACTGCAACATCATTTATCTCTTTTACTTCACCTATTTCTATATCGCTTACAAGGTTGATAATATGCGACCTTTTGCCTTGACAACTTATAGTAATTTCTGCACTTACTTCGATTTCGCTTGTGGTGCGAATTCTTGCAAATACGCTTGTTACGGTAACCATAGTGCTAATATTGGTATCGCAATCAAAGTCTTTTGCAACTATTGTTTGGAACGGCATTTCGATATTTATGCTGTCTAACTTGTTGTCTTCATTCATGTATATCACGGTTGCGCATATAATACCTTCGGCTGTTAAATTGCCATTATTTATTGTGCTGGATACACTGACCATAATTCCGTTTATACACTCTACGTCGTTTATTCCGTTGGTTATTTTTATATTAGCGGAAATTTTATCTCTTATTGTACGCAAACAAAAAATGCTATCTAAATTATGCTTTTTTTCTACTATATTAAGACCGTTCGTTGTGCTATAAGCATCAACCACTCCTTCCAATTCTTGCATATTGCTTACGCTGGTATATAGTGCAATTTTTATATCGCTGATGAATGCTCGATTATCTTGAGCTGACAGCGTAATTTCAATATCTCCAACTAAGGCTATAACATCTATATTAGAATCGGTTTTTACATTTTCTGCAATAATTTCTGTGGTAAACTGATTATTGAAGGTCTGATTCATAAATTCGCCGTTATCGCTTAACGAAATCATTCTTAAAGCTATTTCACCCTCTACCTGAAAACTACCATTGCTTGGGAAAACGTTATTTACGAATACTACCACGTCATAATCAAGCACTTTACTTATCGGCATACGAGCTTCGTTTGTATAGGTTAGTGTAAGCTTATTTACAGGCAAGAAATCCACGTTTTCAACTTTAATAAGTGAGGTCTTGCAGAATATGTCCTCCATCTGTGTATTTAGGAAATTGAGCTGAGTTTCGCAAACATACCAACCGTTAAGTTGGATGGTGCATTTTGCCTTAATGCTGTTTGTCCCTGCATATTCACAATCTAGTACCGCCGCATACACTATTGCTCTAGTTCCTGTAACGATTCCTTCAATCATTATAGAACGATTGCTGTCTACCTTGACAGAATAGCTATTTACACCCGTTTGGCTATCATAAATAACTTTAAACGTCGTACTTACATTAATTCTTAATTCATTATTTAATGCGTCTATACTATTTATGGCAGCTTCTGCCGTTACACTTAATATTTTTTTTGGGTCGCTAATATTAAGTTCCCCTGTTTCTGTAAATAAATATTCAGGAATACTCTCCTTTGTG
>DATFIH010000216.1:0-3730 GCA_035270205.1 Clostridia bacterium
CTTGTTGTACGGTCAATCTGACTTCCTATAACGTCAAGATATATGTTTTGTAATATTGTGTCTACTTGGTTTGTTGTAATCATAAATTTCTCCTAAATTTCTTCTAAATATTTTTGAGCAATCCGCCCTGCTTCCGCCATACTAAGCGCTTTGTTGGGCGTAACCGGTATTGCTCCACCGGCTTTCGGGAAAGTCTTTGGCAAGGGGGAATTACGTATCTTTTCCAGATACGACTCAATAACCTTCTCCCTGTTTTCCTCTTTTTCCAGTACCAGATTTACTACTTCTTCATCGGAAGCCGCTTGCTGTTTGCTCACAATTTTCTTGCTAAGGACATTTATCAAAGCATTTTCCAAACAGTTTTCATCTGTAAGTGTGCTTTTGTTGTCAGAGATTTCCTTAACAAGGTCGTCGGTATAGTTGCCAACTTGCGGGTATTTCTCATAAAGTTTTGTCACCTTGCTTTCCCAATCGGTTTTTTCAGGTACATTCTGTTCTAACTCGCGAAGCTTTTGACTGCGTTTTGTGAACTCGCTTTCCAGCGAATTGTAAGCTTTCAATAGTTCCTCCGCATTGCGGAATTTTCCAAAAGAAGGAGTATTCTCCTTATCACTTTGTGTGGGAAGAAATTCTTGTTGTTCTTTTACGTTTTCCATTTTGTTCTCCTTGTAATTGTTTTTTATTCTTGACCTAACGTTTCTGCCTCTTTAAGCAGTCTTTTGTATTTATAATGCTCTCTTATGTGCGTTGAAAGTGCTTTCTTGTTGTTTTCGCTAAGTTTGTTTTCTCCGCTTATCAAAAACCTTGTATGCTCGCAAATGTGTACTTTGTGGTTGTCATAGTCGGCAATAATCGGCTTATCTTTTTCGGCATTGTCATTTTCCTTCATTGCTTTCTTTTTGTGCAATTCTTCAATATTTACCGCGCTTTCCCAGTTGCCTAGTCCCATCATTTCCATAAGTTTTACACGTGAGGTATCGGAAAGTTTACCACTTTCATCACTCAGCAAGCCCATTTTATAAATTTCAGTTGCTGTATTTTTTCGGCTGGAAAGAGTGTCGGATAGTTCGTTGGTCAAATCAAATACAAGGTCATCGCTTGTAATATCGCTACTAATAAAAGAAACCTTTTCCATAATTCCGTTATCGCCCGCAACTCTAGCTAGACGTTTTGTCGTTGCAAACTGCTTATAAAGTCGCAAAATATGCTGACCAACCTCTTTTATTGCGTTCCTTATGCTGTCAGACGTGAGCGACAACCTATTGTTGTCTTGCTCAATTATTAGGTTTAAAGTAACACCGCTAAGATTTTCTTGGCTTATTTGCGAACTGGTTAAAAAGTCACTAACTCCGCTTACAGTTATAAATTCCGCAAGCAACCTATCCTCTTCATCTCTAAAATCGCTCGGAACTTGCCCCATATTCATCATAATCGGTATATTACTGCCTTGTCTGTAAACGATAACCTTACCCGGTGCTAAGCCTTCTTCATCAATATTGTCAAGGTCGATAGAGCCATCTTCCACCATCAAAACGCCCATAGCTATACGGTTCAAATACTCATGCTTGCGGTTTTTTATAGCGTTATACGCTCTTTGAATGGGAATAAGCCTATCAATTATGCAAGTTCCATAAAATGAAGACGGTTGCGACAAACATACCTGCCTGATAAACGGATATCCTCTTTTTCCTTCTTTTTCGTTTGTGTAAGGCAAATCGCCTTGGAATAGTAACTTGTCGCCTGCCACTATTTCCAATCTACCGTTAGGATAGTTATAGGTGGGCAAAGAGTATCTTTCAATGACAAGTTCGTGGTCGTGCCTTGTATCTGTAAACAGCTTAGTTGCTCTAGATACGTATTTAAATCCACCTCCTGCATCTACATTGTCTAAATTCATAACGTTAATTTCTTTACCTTCAAGTTTTACGCCCCAAAGGTTTTCAATGACTGATACAGGATAGGCTTTTGCGTGAATAATACTGGAACATTCCTCAAGTTCTCCACAAGAAAGACTATCCGGATATATCTCATAGGGCGAACATACCGAAAGTTCAACATCTCCCTCATAAATAAGCTCTTTGTCATTTTTTCCTATTTCTCTGCCTTTATCATCTGACCATATCACCTTATAAAATGCAGTTCCTGTAAGCTCTGTCCAATAGGTTGCTTTATCTACAAGTCGAGAAAGCTCCAACGATTCTTCCACACCTTTTAGTAGCTTAGTTGCAAACTTTGCACAATTTATATCACTAATATCTTCACTTGCGGGTCTAACAGACACACCCCCCTTAAGGCTCCCAAACTTTGATAGACGGGTTTCTATAATAGGCGCAATATGATTATATACCTCACGTTCTTGCCAGTAATAATCCTTTGTTTGTGTAGACAATTCACCGCTTGGCAAAACGTAAGAATGTTGATTTCCTACAAGAAAATTAATATTTAAAAGCCAATTTCTTTCGATATTTCTTCTTTGGTCTTTACGGTTTTCAAAATCTTTAACAATTTCCTCAACCAACTTACTTGTCTTTTCCATTTTATTTCTCCTTATTTAAAGTCTTTATAAGTCGTTCCTTTTCGGCGATAAGCTGCGCATCCGTCATCGTATATACTTCGCTGTCATACATTTCCAAATATGTTTTTATCGCAGAAACGTCGGGCGGAACATTTTTTGTAGATACCTTTTCTTTACAAAGTTTTTTGTTGCCCTCATCATCAAACGCATACTCTTTTACGGTCTCTACCACCTTATATCCTTTGGCTTTCTTCTGCAAAATGTCTAACATTATTTTCTCCTTGTCATAATTTATTTTTTGCCGCTTTAAGCAATCGGGCATAATGCTTTTCAATTACATTTTTTCGTTTTTTAGGCGGATTATTTTTAGGACGCGTCATTATGTAATACCTAAGTTCGTCCATAGCGTGGTCGTCTGTCTTTATTGGTCTATCGGCTTTTCCCCACCAATATGATTTAAATTCCCTTATCAAATTGGGACAACTACGGAATATAAACAGCTTTTTTTTCTCCAAATAGCTTTTCACCAAACTAATGCCTGAAAAAACCTCTTTATTAACTTTACAGTTCACGTTAATTTTTCGCTCACAAAACAGTTCGGCTACGCTTTTAGATGCGCTTAACGTCCTAGAACTTGCCGCGCTGTCAATGATAGCCTCCAAACTTCCATTTGATAAACGGTGCCAATCTAGTTTGTCAGCAAGCTCGTTTATCTTAGCGGAATGATAGTCAACATCCTTATCTTTTTCATAATGCTCACCCACTACGTAAACGTTCCCGTCAAAATCTACACAATAAAAATGCGCCGAAAGCGGATTGCGAAGTCCGGGATCAATAGAAATTAAATCTTGCCAAGCGTACGGAACGTCAAAAGGCTCAATTACGTGGATGTTTTCATCAAACTCAGGATAAACCAATCCACAATTAGTATCAAAATGTCCATATCTTCTACTAGCTAGACTGCTATCAGATAACGTTGAAGTTATTTCTTCCACCTCTTCTGTATCTAAAAAAGGATTGTCTGCCCATTCCATTTGAATATAAAAAATCTCTTTTGATGCATACTTGTTGAGGTAAATTTCATCATAAACCCAAGTAAGTCCCTTAAGTGGCGTCATCGTGCCATACAAATCGCCTTTTTTATCCAGCACACGCATTTTGCATTCTTCATAAATATCTTTTGGTGGTTCTTCATCAAACCAAACATAGTCAAGC
>DATFIH010000217.1:0-7020 GCA_035270205.1 Clostridia bacterium
CTATAACAAGCGCATCTTGGTCACAATCGGCTTTAATGGAAACTATATGTTGAAAGTTGCCTGAAGTTTCGCCCTTTCTCCATAGCTTTTTTCTTGAACGACTATAAAAACAAGTTTTGCCTTCTTCTATGCTAATTTTTAAGCTTTCTTCATTCATATAAGCAAGCGTAAGCACTTCTTTTGTATAATAATCTTGCACTATTGCCGGTATAAGCTTATCACTACCAAATTTTATTTTGTCAATCTTCATAAATATATCTCCTATATTATTCTTACGGGTATTCCGTTTGCTTTCAATGTTTCTTTTAATAATTTTATACTTAACTCTTTTCTATGAAAAATAGATGCAGCAAGCCCTGCGTCTACCTTTGGCACATTTTTAAACAGCGTAATAAAATCTTCCGCATTTCCTGCGCCACCAGAGGCTATTATCGGGATATTAACACGTTCGCCAATAGCTTTTAGCATTTCCAAATCAAAGCCTTTTTTGACTCCGTCGGTATCAATGCTGTTTATTACCAGTTCGCCCGCGCCACGCTCTTGACCAAGATATGCCCATTCTAGCGCATCAATGCCAGTGTTTTCACGTCCGCCTTTGGCAAACACTTTAAATTCGCCGTCAACTCTTTTTACGTCCATTGAAAGCACCACACATTGGTTACCGTATTTTTGAGCTGCCTCACTTATAAGATTAGGATTTTTAATTGCGCCCGTATTAACGCTAACTTTGTCTGCGCCACATTTAAGCACCCTTTCAAAATCAGCTACGCTATTTATTGCACCGCCAACTGTAAGTGGAATAAAAATTTCCTTTGCCACTTTTTTTAAAATGTCATCAAAAAGCGCGCGCCCTTCAAATGATGCCGTTATGTCGTAAAATACAAGTTCATCCGCACCGCTTTCATTATAAAACTTAGCAAGTACAATCGGGTCTTCAACGTCTAAAATACCCTCAAAATTAACACCTTTAACAACTCTGCCGTTACGTACGTCCAAACAAGGAATAATTCTTTTTGTTATCATAATTCTCTTTCTCCTTTACCTATAAGTATAGCTTTTGCCAAATCTATCAGCCCTTTATAAAGAGCCTTGCCTAAAATTGTGCCAGATACCCCTATGCTTTTTAAGACGGCAAGCTCCTCCAAACTAGAAATGCCTCCGGACGCAATTATATTAAGTCCATCAATTTTTGTTAGCTTTTTAAAAGCTGCAATATTTGTCCCCGCCATAGCTCCGTCTGTTGCTATATCGGTATATATTATTGTATTTATATCGGCATTTCGGCACTGCGTGCAAAAGTCAAAAGAGTCAATTTTTGTAACTGTTTTCCAACCGTCTACTGCCACAAATCCATCTTTTGCATCAACGCCTACGGCTATTTTGTTGGGATATTTTGCAGCCATTTCGGCAGCAAATGCAAAATTTTGAACAGCTATAGTCCCTAAAATTACTCTGCCTACACCTATATCAAGATACCTTTTTATCCTGTCCTCGTCCCGAATTCCGCCACCGACTTCTATAAAAACTCCGCCTTCAGCACAAAGTGACTTGATTATATCAAAGTTGACCAAATTGGCGTCGCGCGCACCGTCCAAATCTACTGCGTGCAGATTTTTTGCACCCATTTGTTTAAAATGTTTGAGCACCTCTACTGGATTGTCGCAAAACACTTCGCTTTTGTTATAGTCACCTTGCGTAAGCCTTACCGCTTTACCGTCAAGTATGTCTATCGCTGGAAAAATCTCCAAATTATCCTCCTATTTCGGCAAAAGCCTTAAGTATTCTAAGCCCAACTTCGCCACTTTTTTCGGGGTGAAACTGCGTTCCGAACACATTTCCATTTTCCACAACACCCGTTATTTCTATATCGTATTCGGATGTTGCTATTACCGAACTTGCGCAATTTTTAGCATAGAAAGAATGTACATAATAAACGTAAGATGAGTCTTTTGTATATTTAAACAATCTACTGCTTTTTTTAAGTTCCAACTTGTTCCAACCCATATGTGGAACCTTTAACTTTTGCTTAAGATCGTCTATTATCGGACGAATCTCACCATCTATAAGTCCTAGCCCGTTATGAACGCCATATTCATAACTTTTGTTAAACAATAGTTGCATTCCAAGACAAATGCCAAGTAGCGGTTTACCGCGACTAACTTCTTTTATAATAACGTCCACCAGTCCGCTTGCTTGAAGTTTTTCAATCGCATCTTTAAATGCGCCTACTCCCGGCAAAATTATATGGTCGGCATTTTTTATATCTTGATAATCAGATGTTATTTTATTTTCCAATCCAAGATAGTTTAATGAGCCTGAAAGCGAAAACAAATTTCCTACGCCATAATCAATTATTGCAATCACAACACTCCTTTAGTCGAAGGTATTTCGTCTTTTGCATCGGGATCTATCTTCGTTGCCTGCTTCAAAGCTCTCGCTAGAGCCTTAAATATCGCCTCTAATATGTGATGAGCGTTCTTGCCTTCCAACTGCTCAATGTGCAATGTTATGCCGGCAGAACGCGTAAATGCTTGCATAAACTCTTCGCCCAATTCGGTATCAAAATCGCCTACTTTGTCAGCAATTATTGCAACATTATAGTTTAGGTAACTGCGTCCGCTAATATCAAGCGCTACCATAACAAGCGCTTCATCCATAGCAAGTGTAAAGCTACCATAACGGCAAATGCCTCTTTTATCTTGTAATGCTTTTTTGAAACACTCGCCTAGGACTATCGCTGTATCTTCCACTGTATGGTGACTGTCTACCTGCAAATCACCGCTACACACAATCTTTAAATCATATTTTGAATGTGCAGCGAAAAGTTGTAACATATGATCCAAAAATCCGCAACCGGTCGATATTTCAGCTTTACCTGTTCCGTCTATATTAAGATAAAGGCTGATATCTGTCTCTTTTGTCTTTCTGTTGGCAGAAGCTGTTCTCATTATATAATATCTCCTTTGAGTATTTTTTCAGTTTTTTCTATAAAAATATCCATTTCGTCCTTAGAGCCTATTGATATACGCACAAAATCGCGTATTCTGTCTTTATCAAAGTGACGAACGAGCACACCTTGTTTTTTAAGCGCTTGATATAATTCCTTTCCGCCAAGCAACTTATGTTTTGCAAACACAAAGTTAGCGCAAGACGGCAATATTTCAAAACCTAGCTTTTCCAGTTTTTGCGCGGTGTAATAACGCACATCAACTGTTTTTGCAACGCATTCGTCAAAATAATCTTTATCCCCTATGGCTGCAATACCTATAAGCTGTGACAACGAATTTACATTGTAGGGATTAAAAGAATTCCTTATTTTTTCCAAATCCTCTATTAATTCTTTTTTCCCAGCTACAAAGCCTATTCTTGCTCCGGCAAGACCTCTTGACTTTGACAAAGTTTGAATAACTAAAAGGTTGGAATACTTTTTTATAAGTGGGATACAACTCTCTGCTCCAAAATCTACATATGCTTCATCAACTATCACAATTCTATTAGGATTGGCGCTAATAATTTTTTCCATTTCAATCCGCTTTAGAGCAATTCCCGTAGGCGCATTTGGATTGGCAATTACTATATGTTTATCAACCTTACAAAACGCATCAATATCCATCGTAAAATCTTGTTTTAACGGTATAATCTCGTGCGGTGCGCCAAGCAAGCTACAAAGCACCGGATAAAAACCATAGCTTATATCTGTTGCAACAATGCCTTCATCTATGCAATATGCCATAAAAGCAAGCGTCAACGCTTCATCCGATCCATTGGTTGCCAATACTTCGTTACAATCTATATTATAAAACTTTGCTATCGCTTTTCTTAAATTATCAGAACACGGATCAGGATACAAATTAAGCGAAGACAACTTTTCTTTTGTTACAACGTCTGCGACCATTTTTGAAGGCGGATATGGCGATTCGTTGGTATTAAGCTTGACATAGCTCTTATCTTTTGGTTGCTCTCCTGCAACGTAAGGCGCTATCTTGCTGTATTTATTACAAAAAAATTGACTCATAGTTTATCTCCTGTACGTATAGTAACCGACCTTGCGTGTGCGGTTAAGCCTTCGCGTTTTGCAAAATAATCTATTCTTTCACCGTCTTGAATAAGCGCATTTTCAGGATAATATACATACTGTGTTTTCTTTATAAAATCATCCACCGATAATGGAGAAGAAAATTTTGCTGTACCGTTTGTCGGCAACGTATGATTAGTTCCTGCAAAATAGTCCCCAACAGCTTCCGGTGTGTTTCTTCCCAAAAATACACTTCCAGCGTTGGTAATTGCTTGTAGCATATCAAACGGATTGTCCACGCACAATTCAAGATGCTCCGGAGCGATTTCATTGCTAATTTCTATTGCTTTATCCAAATTGTCTACAATAATTATTTTTCCGTTGTTGTCAATTGATGCACGGGCAATATTTTCTCTTTCCAAACTAGCTAATTGGTTTTCTAATTCATTACTTACCTGCATAGCTAAACTTTGGCTATCCGTTATTAAAATGGCTGAAGCATTTTTATCGTGCTCTGCTTGCGACAACATATCGGCAGCTAAATATCTAGGGTCAGATTTTCCATCAGATATAATCAAAATTTCGCTAGGTCCTGCTATCATATCAATACTTACCTTGCCAAAAACTAATTTTTTTGCAGCAGCAACATAAATATTGCCGGGTCCTACTATCTTATCTACTTTGGGCACAGTCTCCGTTCCATATGCAAGTGCTGCAACTGCTTGCGCTCCGCCAATTTTAAATATGGCGCTAACTCCTGCTATTTTCGCAGCCACTAAAACATCACTATTTACTTTACCGTCTTTTGATGGTGGCGTAACAATTACTATTTCTTTAACTCCTGCAATCTTTGCAGGGATTGCATTCATAAGCACTGTTGAAGGATAATTTGCAGTCCCGCCGGGTATATACAATCCTACTTTTTCGATAGGTAAATTCTTTTGACCAACTATGCTGCCATTATTTCCAAGTATCTCAAAACCTGTTTTAAGTTGTGCTTTATGGAATGTTTCAATATTTGTTTTTGCAATTTGTAAGGTTGATATAAAAAATTCATCTGCCGAGTTATAGGCTTCCATAATCTGTTCTTCGGATACCTTAAGCGCATTTATTTGCACTCCGTCAAACTTTTTAGTCAACTCTAAAAGTGCCTTATCTCCGCCCTCAATAACTCGAGCAATAATTTGAGATGCCGCGTTGCACGCGCTTTCCATATTGTCATTTTGTCTTTTACAAATATCTTGTACAGACAAAACATTCGCATCAAATATTTTTATCATTTATCGCCTCCGACAACCTATCTACCAGACTATTAATAGCATCCCCTTTAAATTTATAGCTTGTCTTATTCGCTATAAGTCTTGCGCTTATTGGCATAATTTCTGTCATCACTTTCATATTATTTTCTTTTAAGGTTGTGCCTGTTTCTACTATATCTACAATGACGTCCGACATATTAAGTATGGGCGCAAGCTCGATTGAACCATTAAGTTTTATGATTTCGATTTCTCTATTTAAGGAACTATAATATTCATTTGCAATATTAACAAACTTAGTTGCTACCCTTAAAGGGCGTTCTTTATTCTCTCTAAACGTATTTTTTGCAGCAACAGCCACTCTGCATTTTCCTATATTCAAATCCAAAAGCTCGTACACGTCAGGTTTGTTTTCCAATAAAATATCCTTACCAACTATACCGATATCAGCAACGCCCCGTTCTACGTAAATAGCAACATCAGACGGTTTGACAAGGAAATATGAAACTTGATTTTTTTCATCTAAAAATACAAGTTTTCTACTATCGTCGATGACACCGCTTGTATCAAAACCTGTGCTTGCTAAAAGCTTGCATACCTTTTCAGCCAATCTTCCTTTAGGTAAAGCTATATTAAACATTTGCTTCCTCCAATTTTCCTGCTACAAATCTATATAATTTGCCATATTTCATGCCGTCGTTTAAAGACGTTTGCGCCTTAACTTTCAGTCCTTTTTTTGTAAGTGATTCCACTGCCGCGTATAGTTTTTTAGCATCGGCTTCTTTGTCATAAAGAATGACAGCATCTGCATCTATTAGTTTGTCCTCGGGGTAGTATAATTGCAAATCGTCCATTGCAAGTGCAAAGCCTATCGCTCCTACGTCTTTACCCAACTTTTGCAAAAGCAAATCGTATCGGCCACCGGATAGTATCATATGTGGCACTTGCCTTACGTAACCTTGAAAAATGATACCGCAATAATAATTTACGTCGTTTATTATGGAAAAATCCACTTTCACCTTGTTTTCGTAAGGTGTCCCAATAAGCGATTGATAAACGCTCTCAAGCTCTTGATATGCCTTCTCTGTCTCCTCATCAACAACAATTTTGCTAATTGTATCTAAAGCTTCGCCAAGCGTTCCGCCAATTGTAATAAGCATTTCAAATTTTTTGCGCAGGTCGTTTGACACATCGCATTTTTCCATAAGCTTGTTCAAATCGTGCAAATTCTTTGATACAATACATTCCAAAATTTTGTCTTTGCAATCACAAGTTTTTAGTTGTTCACTGTTTAACAAGCCCATAACAATACCAATATGTGATAAATCAAGTACAAAATCGTCCTCAAGTGCATCCAAACTCTTTATTGCAAGGTTAATTACCTCCAAAGTTGTGTAGCTGTCAATAGGACACATTGCTTCCAATCCAATTTGTGAAATTTCTTTAAATTTTCCAGAATTCTTATCTGGCTTATAGACGTTTTCTATATAGTATAGTTTTTCTACACTATCTTTAAGCTCTTTTGCATTTTTCACTATTGATAGTGTAACGTCAGGCTTAAGAGCAAGCAATTTGCCATCCATATCTGTAAATGAAATAATGCGGTCACTTGGCAAAAAACTTTTATAATCCATATAAAAGCTGTATTCTTCAAAACGACTCATATTGTATTTGCGATAACCAAAAGCCTCGTAAATATTGCGTAGCCTTAAAGCAACTTTTTCTTCTTTTTTAAGAGTACTAATATTG
>DATFIH010000218.1:0-2126 GCA_035270205.1 Clostridia bacterium
AACAAAAATTGTTTTCATCTTTTATAGTATTTACAAAATTGAAAAAGGGGTTGTCTATACTTAACAAGGCAACCCCATACAAATTATTTCATAAAAGCCATTATATCTTCGTCAACTGTACCTACACCTGCAATGCCGAATTTTTCAACCAATACTTTAGCTACATTAGGCGACAAAAATCCTGGAAGTGTGGGACCCAGATGTATGTTTTTTACACCAAGATACAGTAGCGCAAGCAATACGATAACAGCTTTTTGTTCATACCACGCTATGTTATAGGCTATAGGAAGTTTGTTTATATCGTCAAGTCCGAATACCTCTTTTAGCTTTAACGCAATAACCGCCAGCGAATAAGAATCGTTACATTGACCTGCATCTAATACTCTTGGAATACCGTTAATATCGCCTAAATTCAATTTATTATAACGGTACTTTGCGCAACCTGCTGTTAGGATAACGGTATCTTTAGGTAGCTTTTCAGCAAATTGAGTATAGTAATCTCTTGACTTCATTCTGCCGTCGCAACCTGCCATAACAAAAAACTTTTTAATGGCACCGCTTTTAACGGCTTCCACCACTTTGTCAGCAAGCGCGATAACCTGATTGTGTGCAAAGCCTCCTACAATAACGCCGTTCTCTATTCCTACAGGCGCAGGCAAAGTCTTAGCAAGCTCAATAATCATTGAAAAATCTTTTTTTCCGTTTCCGTCAGAGACTATATGTTTGCAATTAGGATAACCAGACGCACCCGTTGTGAAAATTCTTTTTTGTATTTCTTCGCTTCTCGGCGGAACTATACAATTTGTAGTAAATAAAATAGGACCATTAAAGGTTGCAAATTCTTCTAATTGTTTCCACCAAGCATTGCCATAATTTCCCGCAAAATTATTATACTTTTTGAAAAAAGGATAATAATGAGCAGGCAACATTTCTCCGTGAGTGTATACATCGACACCGCTATCCTTTGTCTGCTCCAATAGTTGTTCCAAATCAACTAAGTCGTGACCCGATATAAGTATTGCAGGATTGTTTCTAACACCTATATTAACCTCGGTAATTTCGGGATTACCGTATTTGGTCGTATTCGCTTTATCAAGCAGCGCCATAGCCTTTACACCGTATTCACCAGTTTCTAAGGTCAGCGCAACTAAACTTGCGGCACCAATGTTTTTGTCAAGAGTTAAGCTAAGCGCCTTATAGATAAAAGAATAAATCGTTATATCCTCCATACCTAAATTTAACGCATGTTCTGCATAAGCTGCCATTCCTTTTAAGCCATAAATAATCATCTGCTTTAACGAGCGTATATCCTCGTTCTCTGTGGCAAGTACTCCTACCGAAGACGCTTTTTCAAGCATTTCTTCTCTGCTTTGTACCTTGAAAACCGATGCATCGTGAAAATTAGTGAACTTCACTTCCTTTATCAGGCTATCTCTTAAAGCAATAAGGTCAAAGACTTTTGACTCTAATGCCTTATCGTCAAAATTTGCGTTGGTAATAGTCATAAAAAGACCGTTTAGAATTTTCTCGTTAACGGTTGTTAACTTCTCTGATTCTAGTCTGCCTTTTACTATAATATCGGCGATTCCCCGAATAGTATAAATAACTAAATCCTGAAGCTTTGCGACTTCTTCGCTCTTTCCGCATACTCCTCTAACGGTGCAACCGGTGTTTTTTGCTGTTTCTTGACATTGATAACAAAACATACTCATTTTTATATTCTCCTTTATTTTATATTTTTAGGCGCTGGCGCCTTGATTACCGTAATTTCCAAAACCTCGTCATTTTCATTGCGTGCATACATTCCCACGCCGTTCGGTATCTTGAGTATAGTTCCGCTCTCATATTCATTGGATACTTCTTCTCCAAGTGAAATCGTCAGAATCCCCCTCAAAACCGTCATATAGACATTGGAGTTTGTTTTATGCAAGGGCAGTCCCTCACCTTTGGGCATAATCATATGATTGTAATGGATATTTTCATCAATAATTACCTTCTCCACTATTTTCTGATTGCTCTTTGTTAATCTAAATTCTTTTTCTAACATTTTACACCTCCGATTTATGAATAGCGTTTACAGGACAACTGTCACAAGCTTCGTCTGCATTGTTTCCGTCATCCGCAAT
>DATFIH010000219.1:0-2314 GCA_035270205.1 Clostridia bacterium
GGATAGCGAAAAACCTTATCCCATTGCAAGTATGGTTAAAATAATGACCTTACTATTGACATATGAGGCAATCGATGAGGGTAAAATGGATTATGATACACTTCTCACCATAAGTGAGAATGCAAGCGGAATGGGTGGTTCTCAAATGTTTCTAGAAACAGGCGACAGTTACTCGGTAAGTGATTTGATAAAAGGTGTTACTGTTTGTAGCGCTAATGATGCTGCGGTAGCTTTAGGCGAAGCAATATGCGGAGATATTAACACATTTGTAGATAGAATGAACCAATATGCTAAAGAAATAGGTATGGAAAACACTTTGTTTTGCAACGCAACCGGTTTGCCCGATAATAGTAAGCAACAATATTCTACAGCAAAAGATGTGTCAATTATGACAAGAAAGCTATTAACCCATAATAAATATTACGAGTTTTCAAAAATTTGGATGGAAGATTTTAAGCATCCTGATGGTAGAGTTACTCAAATAGTAAACACTAATAAATTAGTTAGGTTTTATAAATATTGTGATGCAGGAAAAACAGGCTTTACCAATGAGGCTATGTTCTGTTTGTCTGCAAGCGCAAAATTAGGTGATATGCGAATAGTCGCAACTGTATTAGGTTCGCCTGATAGCAAGACACGATTCCGTGAAATCACCGATATGTTTAACTACTGCTTTGCAAACTATGAAACAAAAGTATTATTGAGAAGTGGAAATGCGGTAAATTGCGAGATGACTGTCGCAAAAGCCAAAGAGTTTCCGCCCCTTGAACTGTATTGTGACAGGGATTTAAAGTTTTTCAATAAAAAAGGAGCCAATGTAGATTATAAAATACAAATTGATATAAAAGATAATCTTGTAGCTCCAATTCAAGCAAGCACCGATTTGGGCACTATTTCGGTAATCAATTCCGAAGGTACGGTGGTTTGTGAAGGCTTGATATATTCTAAGCACGACATTGAGAAACGAAAGTATCTGGACGGTATAGAAAAAGTATTACGAAATTGGTTTATGAAGTAAGTATATATGCCATGAGGAAAGAGTTTTTTAATTAAAACTTTTTCCTTTTACATAAATCTAAAGGGAACTTTAGATTGACTTTGAAAGTCCTATTTGTTATTATATTCAATGTTAGAGGATATATGTTTTTATTCAGTATTTTACAAAGTGGAGCCAATATTGGTGAAACAATCATATGCATACTTGCAATTCTGCTTGCTGCAACAATAGCTATAGTTATGCATGAAGTTTCGCATGGATATATGGCGTTAAAATGTGGCGACCCAACGGCAAAGTTGGCTGGAAGGCTTACACTAAATCCAGTTGCGCACTTTGACCTTATTGGCGTTATTATGCTACTTTTAGTTGGCTTCGGCTGGGCAAAACCCGTTCCTGTTGATCCGCGTAATTTTAAAAGCTACAAAAAATGTACGTTGCTAGTATCTATTGCAGGTATTGTAACCAATCTTTTGCTTTGCGGACTTGGGCTGCTTTTAATATTTTTGCTTAAACCACTTCTAATGTATAGCTCTACTTCATCAACGTCAATCTATGCGCTGCAAATGCTCTTATATTATTTTCTTATATTCTTTACAAAAATTAATTTTTTATTGGCATTTTTTAATTTATTGCCGATATTTCCTTTGGACGGCTTCCGTTTTTTAAACTGTTTTCTAAAACAGGGTAACGGCTTTTCCAAATTTATGTATAAGTACGGCAGTTTTGTTTTGATAGGTCTTATATTATTGAGCAGAGTTTTAAATAACCTAAATCTATATTTTCTTGATATTTTCTATTGGGGCAATTATGTTATAACCTTGCTTATAGGACTGGTAATGTGATGGCTAAGTACATAAATAGCTCATTAGAGGACGTAAAATTCCACGTCGATAATCAAAGTTTTATCGGACCTATTGATTTATTGGTTCAAATGGTACGAGAATCACAAATAAATATTATGGATATCTTCGTGAGTGATATCACACGCCAATATCTTAGTTACGTTGCTACTTTAAAAGAACTTGACTATGAGTGCGTTGCAGAATACATAACGCTCGCTGCTACGCTTATTGAAATAAAAGCAAGCAAACTATTACCTGATTATTTTGATAACGGTGATGAAGAAAGCGAACTGCAAATGACTGAAAGGCAGCTTTTAAGCGATATAGAAAAAGCAATGCTTTTAGAACTTCCAGACAAATTAAAACCTATGGAACAGCACAATTTATTTTATGCGCCGCCGCTTTATGAAGAGGACGATTATAAGCTTGTTATAAAAGATTTTGAGCTGAGCAAACTTATTGATGCATTCAAAAC
>DATFIH010000220.1:0-5861 GCA_035270205.1 Clostridia bacterium
CCTTTTGTTTATAATATCATAATGAAAAACATATTTCAAGTAACAACAATAAAACATTGACCTATATGATTAAACCTAAAAATCATCTGCGTCCAAAGCAGTTTATAATATTGAGGTCTCCATAGCAAGCTATATCCACAGAATATTATCACTTATTATACTTAGATAACCATGTTACTTGTCACAAGTGTATTAAGACCTTTTAAGCAATGCTTTTATTACCATTGATATCAATATGTACGCAGTATGTGAAATATTTAGATTGCTCAACAAGCTAAAATTTGTTTTAAATCGGTGCTCCAACCTCAATTAGATTTCCATCAAGGTCATAGAAACGCACTACCCGCTGTCCCCAACTGTGTGTCATTAAAGTATTAACAAACTCTGTATCGGGGTAAAGCGTCTTAAGTTTTTCAATAAATGCTTCTATATCAGGCTCTTCAAAATATAGTTCGCTGGAATTATTTCTTGAGATAACGTCCTTTTGAATGAATCCCTTCCAATATTTTTCTTCTTGCAAGGAAAGACCGTCTGAAAGAATCATGTTTCCGTAGTTGTCCTGAAGCATTTCCAGTCCAAACAGATCATGATAATACTTTTTTGCTCTTTCAATATCCTTTACTACAATCAAATAATTTTTCAGTTTCATATCCTATCCTTGTAGATTATGATTCTCTTATATTATAACATTACTATCATCTCAACTCAGACTCGTGACATCACATAATAACGTTAAGTTATGTGTTTACTTATTTTCTCTATATTTTTTCCTTACTTTGCAATCAAAGTTACAACAATCTACTCGTTATTAACTGTTTTTGTTCTTTATATTCAAATCTTTTCTTAATCCTTCTTAAACTCTATATCGGTCAAGACACCATAATGATCACTGATAAAATTACCGCTGCGCCCTTTATCTTTGAGAACACGGTAGCTGTCAACAAGGAAGGCTTCGTTTACAAATATGAAATCTATCGGAGAAAGATTCCCGCTGTATTTGCCAAAATCGTGATAGGTAACGTAAGGCACCGCATCCTTAGCAATGACTTTGGTATCTTGAAGCGTCTCTGATATTTTACGATATGCATATCCGTTAGTTTTACAATTAAAATCTCCGCAAAGAATAAATGGGGTTTTTGTATATATAGACTCCAAATTGGATAGCAGACTGCACGTATTATGACGACGAGCATATTTTGAACGATTGTCTAAATGCGTGCAGGCAAGCACAAATTCAACGCCACTGTCGTTGTCTCGTAGATGCACATAAGTGCAAATGCGATTGTGACATCGTGCAAACGGAACCTTACTAACCTTATTGGGAGTATTAGTAAGCCAAAATGTACGGTCACTAATGTAGCTATATTTGTCTTTTCGCCAACAAACCAAATTGTGTTCCCCTCTGCCGTTGCCGTCACGCCCCTCGCCAGCAAAACTGTACTTGGAAAATCGATCGTCTGAAAGCAATGTCTTCCAACCAACCGTAGCCTCTTGAAAACAAATTAAATCAGGAGAAACTTCTGTAATCATTGCGAACAAGTCCTCCTTGCGGTTAACGTAATTTAACTCAGGTCGTTCATCGCCGCCCTCTTTTGATAGTAGATTTTGACTTAGTATTCTCATATGCCCTCGTTTAAGAATTTGAATTTTGACAATCGTATCCATACCATATGGCGCATATCTTTAAAATTGCTTTAATATAGTTGCTGACCGATACTCCTATTAATTATACCACAATATACATTGGAATCTATATTGGTTTATGTTTAATTCGCTGATAATACATATTTTTTGTTAGAGTGAATTAAAATTCCACTATTCAACCGGAACCTGAATCTCTGTCAACCAATCTTTTGTATCCTCTTTGTTCCACATACCGTCTATAAACCTTTCCCTTGGCAGGTCAATTATACGGTATCCGTTATCTTCTACGTACTTTAACACGAAAGCATACGCTTCTCTAAGCAAATCATAAGAACCTTTATGGTAAATACAAACAGCTTTAACTTTATCAAGTTTTTTGAATTTGATAATGTCATTAGGGATGCCTTCTTTGGTCACTGCTTGACAATAACGATATCCAATATCAACAGGCCTAAATTCACCGTCTGTATAATTTACAAAACAATAATCGGGTTCCGCGCATTTTATGTCAGGATTTGTACTCTTACATTCTTCAGCGCTGGAGACAATAAAATCGATAGCTTGACTAAAATCTCTAATTCGCCCTTCCTTATAATAAACGATGCACTCGGGCAGTTCTTTAACAATAACTTCATACTTCATGTTTTGATCCTCCAAAAGATAATTTATTTTGGCAAGCTGATGTTGGTATTCGATAAGCATTTTTTCAACTTCTATTTTTTTGCCCAATAGCATTTGCTTAAAATCACAACCGGAAATAACTTTCTTTATTTCTTCAATGGATAATCCGCTTTGCTTTAAGTGGACAATCTTGGCAATCTCTGTCAGTTGTTTTGATGAGTAATAGCGGTATCCGTTTTCGTTAATGAATTCGGGCGATAAAATTCCTTTCTTTTCATAATACCGCAATGCTTTCACAGTCGTTTTTGACAAGGTTGAAAATTCACCAATTTTATACATAGTCAGCTCCCATAGTTGCAATATATCTTATCCCCCAAGGGGAGAGTCAAGGGTTTTTTTAAATTTCTTTTATCAAATTTTTTATCATTAAATAATCTTCATGTCCTGCATTGTCCGGTCTTTCATTTATTATATTAAACCCAAGTCGCTGATAAAGACGCACTGCAGGATTGTCATTTTGCACCGACAAAGAAATATTAGTATAACCATTTATTTTAAGCAAATCGAATAGCTTTTTTAGAAGTTTTGTTCCTATATTATAGCCACGGAATTCAGGCAATATAGAAATTGCAAGTTCGGGCGTATTCTTGTCTAAATGACCATATCCCGAAATAATCCGCACCCACGCAGCCCCTATGATTTGACCATTTTGCTCGGCGACAACGCCAAAGTCGCCTTCTTGCTTTCCAAAATCTTTAATGTATACAAAAATCTCCGGTTTATAAATAATCTCTCGTTTCGGCGGCGCTTCATCTTTTGGCACAAAAATTGCCTGATATAAAAACTCTTTTAGACACGGGTAATCAGTCTGACACATTATGCGCACCTTTCCAGCAATCTTATGCGCAGTTATTATAGTATAGCTTTTGGCATTAACAGTTATTGCAATGCCATCTTTATACACATACCAGTTCTTCCCTGATTGCATTAGTAAATCTGCTTGCAATGTAGCATTCTTGCACCACAAGACAATATCTTCTTTAATTACGCCAATATTGCGACTTATTCTATCTGCGCCCATAGGTGTTGTATGCATTTTATCTATGCTTTGTAATAAGTTATTCATAGTAAAAATTATATGATGTTAACAGGAAATGGTCAAGAAAAACGTCATAATAACAACTCACGCAGGATAGTTTACTTAAAAAATTAAAATAAAAGCCGTCTTACGAAAATTCCGACGGCTTGTCAAGTTAAAACTATGTAAAAATTTAATTTACTTGCTGTGGCACCTGTTCTTCTTCAATCGCTTCAGTGCCTTTGCTTAGCTTTATCGTTTCTTTAGGCTTGGGAATTGGTACAAGTTTATTGACAGTTAAATCCATAACGAGCGCACCAAAAGGAGCCGTAAACAGTATGGATATAACAGCTACCGACAATATAATATTTCCGCTTGCAAGCCCCATAGCAAGAGGTATTCCACCGATTGCGGCCTGTACTGTAGCTTTAGGCGTATATGCTATTACTGTAAATAGTCTTTCGCGAGGATCTAATTTTGATTTTATTAGGCATAATAGCACTCCAACACTTCTTATTGCCAAACCGCAAACTATCAAAAGCATAGCAAAGCCTAAGTTGTCTACAAAATACTTGATGTTGACGCTTGCGCCAACCAATACAAACAATATTATTTCTGACAGTATCCATAGCTTGGAATATTTTTGTGATAATCTTTGACTTAACACCTTGTATTTTGAGGATATGACAACCCCAATAGTTATTGTCGCAAGTAGTCCCGAAAAACCTACTATTCCCTCTAGTAGTTCTTCTACGGCAACAAGCCCAAAACAAACTGCGCATATTATTATTACTTTGAGCGTGTCTCTTATGTGTACGCGTTTGAAAAACCATACCATAAATAGTCCGATTCCTATTCCGCTTGCTATGCCTAAAATAATAGATATTGGCACGTTGAAATATGTCATAATCCCTATGGTTCCACCAGCCGCAACAGTGGTTAGAGCTGTAAATATTACAATGACCACGATATCGTCTATACTACTTCCTGCAATAATAAGTTCGGGAACTTCGTGGGCTACACCTCGATTTTCGTCAATCATTTTAACCATTCTAGGCACAACGACTGCGGGCGATACTGCACCCAATACACTACCTAGAATAAATGCGTCTAAATATGAAATGTCAAATAATAACGGCCCCAACAGTCCAACCGCAAACAATTCGAAAACCGCTGGAATAAAAGACATAAGCACGGCAAGTTTGCCCATTCGCTTTAAATCGGATAAATCAAGAGATAAACCTGCTCTAAGCAGTATAATTATAAGTGCGATTTGTCGAAATTCAGCGGAAATGTTAAGAATCTTGACATCTATCATATTCAAAACATACGGTCCGAGAATTATTCCTACTGCCAAGTACCCAATCAAAACAGGTAAATTCAACTTTTTGCAAAGAAAAGCAATAAGTAAACCGAACAATAGAATGGCGCACAAACTTAAAAGTAACATTATATCTCCTCTGCCAAAGTGCAAACAAAAAAGCCAACAAAATCCACATTAAATAATGTAGTTTTCATAAGCTCTCAAGCGTTTTTAGCTGTCGCTAAGGGAGCACAGCATTCCCTTTTTAATTTTATTGTGATTATATAATTATTTATTTTGATTGTCAATCAATTAACATCATTAATCTACAGTTTTACTGTCAAAACAATCGTTTTTAACTAAATAGCTTTTGACATTTCTTCTTGCGAATTATTAAGTATTAAGATTTGACAAACAACTGTTCTATAAAATATCCATAAAAAAACCGCTCGTCAATCAACGAACGGTTTTTTTAATAATTATTGTTTAAATTATGCCTAATGGAACTAGGATTGCTAACAACAAAATATTAACTGAAGCTAGTGACCCAAGAAGAATTATTTGAGTCTTCGGCTTCATATCAGGCACATAGTTGCTTGCAAGGAAAAATGGTATATACGTTGTTATAAATACCGGGATAGCTCCCCACCATTTATAAACCCAAATGAAAGCAGGCGTCCAAGCCAAGAATATCTCTATTACCGAAAACATCAACGCCATACCTATTGCAGTTGCCAATTTACATGACACACCTTTAAACTTTTCCGTTGCTAGGAAGCGTTTTGTGCGATCATCCGGTAGCATTTTAAAAGCAATAATGCCGGCTATTGAAAACATCATAGAAAGTTCCCAAGATACCCCGATGAGCAGTACGAAAGATGTGCTTGCATTGGAAACAGTCCAAAGCGCATATCCGCTACCTGCTGCTATTATTGCATTCATTATTTCGTAAAACCAATGCACAGAATATAATGCAATACCTGCAATTACAGCTTTATAATTCTTTTTCCTTATTTCCGTCCAGTAGATGTAAAATACTACCGCAAGCAAAGCAATGAAAGTCCAGTTAAAATTACTAGGGTCCCTCACTACGACCTTATCGGCGGCATTTTTAAAAATTGGGTTGCCAAATAACATATTATCCTCCTGTATTTTTTATATTTTGATAGAAACTATGCTTTTAAGCACATTTTCTAAACAATACCTTATCATATC
>DATFIH010000221.1:0-8512 GCA_035270205.1 Clostridia bacterium
ATTTTCAAAAAAGAATATAACACCACGTTTAATCTTGCAGTAGTTGGCGGTAAAAATGACGTAGAAGCTACTTCTTACAAAGGTTATAACGTAGAATGGTGCTTTATCACGTACGATGAAACAAACAAAGAAATTTGGCGCAACTCTAGAAATCTTGTTTGGAATGATGAATATGGCGGTTTTAAACTCAATACAGAAAATAATGACGAGGAATCCAGCAACTATTCCTTAAAGGATGTTGACGGCAATATTTTGGCGCAAATAAAAGACGGTAATATCACAGAAATACAGGGCGATATAATAATAAAACCTAAGTACACAAAGAAAAAATATATGGTAACCTTAAGACGTCAAAATCAAGAATTGCCAATAGAATTTGAGGTGCCTTACTTAACTGATTTTGAATTGTACAACCCTTCAGTTAAAGAATATGAAGGCAAGTATTCCAGTTGGAGCGAGGTTAGGGATAGTTATTTATTAAATACCGTAGATAGTTGGTTGACTCAGGAACTGGTTGGCGAAGAATCGTGGCAAAATGAAAAATGGGATATTAATTGGTACAACAATCCCAGTATGTCTGACAATAAAGTCGATTTTTCTTATGATGAACAAACAGGCACTTATGGTTATTATACGATTGAAGAAAACACCGTGCTTTACGCAAAAGATATTGATAATCGTACCTACGATGTTACTATATACTATAACTATAATTTTTTACAAAATACCTACGATAAAGAAGAAAAATACCCTCCTCTTAAGAAAGATGACGCATTAGAGTTACCATCTGATTTGTCTAGTAGCATAACCTATGACGGTATAGTATTTTCGTATGCGGCTTTATATGATTTTCCATATAGTGGACCTACCACAAAATATATTGCACCACCTGTTACAAACTACGATTCACGCACAAAGAATGTTGTTTATTATGCGCATTATCAAAATAGAAGCAAATATGACGTAAAAATATTTGATAAAACTCAAAGCGAAGCATATGTAGACCCCGATTCGCCTTTTATAGTTTTGGACGGCTCTATTATGTATTCTCTATACAGTGGAACACAATTTGATTCTACCATGCTATATAAAGGGACGCCGACAATTATTGCGCAAACTAAATATAACAATAAAGTTTTCTATGAAAATTTTTACAACGTTACCCAAGTTTTATATACAGATTATCTTGAACCATACGATAACAAAGATGATGCGTTGAGTGCTATTCAAGCTCTAATTAATGATAAGCAAGAAGTTATAGAAGACTATTTGAAGTTGCTTGACATTCTAAGTGGATACGATTATGACAATATAGATTTAGAAAAATATGCATCGTGTGAAGATTATTATAAAAAATATTTTACAAATCAAGAAAATTGTTATGATATGAATAAGATTTATATTGAAAAGAACGGCGACTCTTACACATATATCTCAAATGCGTATGACACTTATCGTGAAGAAATTTACGATTTGCAGCAAATAATAAAATTAATCAACGATTATGAAGAAAATGCGCTTCGTGCAACTAATTATGAGAACGATGAGTATTATCCTTACTCTGATTCGGTTACGCACCTTAACGCAATCTACGAAGCAGGGGTTACTGATTATTACTTTGCAGGCTGGTATTATGATAGCAATTATACTCAAAAAGCTGACGATATAGCGTCCGATCCTGAAAATCCAATGAGTTTTTCGGTTAAAATATCCAAAGATTTGATATTGTATGCAAAATGGGTGGATAAAAAGAAAGGTAGTGAAGGACTCATTTTTGAAAAAGTAGCACCCGGTGAAGTAATTGTTGTAGATTACCTTAACGAAGCGCAATGCCAAGCAATATATACAGAGTCGGTATATTCTAAAAACTTGAATGATCAAGGAAATATGCCTACAGACTTAGGAACTAAAGTCTCTCTGCAAATACCGTCAGAGCATAAATTTGTGCTACCGGATGGGTCTATAGAAATTTGTACAGTGGTAGGAATAGTAAATGGCGCGTTTGATACCAATGCCACAATTATTTCCGACTTGGCTTTGCCTAACTCTATAAAGTTTATTGAAGAAAGCACATTTAAGTATTGCAACATCAAGGCGATAAGCTATCAAATGGGCGAAACTAATTATTTATATGTAGATGCTGATATTGTGGTTTATCAAAACTTAAACTACTCGGATCGCAATGGAACAGTTTTAGCAAATAGTAAAGTTCTTGGCAGTTATCAAGCAGGTGTTTTGATAACTTACGCCAACAAATCTATAGTAAATACTTCATATGTTATTCCTGATGAAATAAACGGTACTCCCGTAACGAAAGTAGCCGATTATGCCTTTAGAAGCACTCCTGCGCTAGTCGGGGTAAGCCTTGGCGAAAACATAACGGAGATAGGCGACTATGCATTTATGGGATGTAACAAGCTAGCAAGTGTTGATTTGCCTAACAGCCTTATCACAATAGGAACAAACGCATTTAAAGATTGCAGTTTGCTTGCAAATGTAAACTTTGTTGCATCAACAGCTTACCCTGTTGCGCAATTAAGGTATATTGAAAAGGATGCTTTCAGCAATACGTCATGGTTTATTAATCAAAAGGGACTTATCCTTGTGGACACAATTTTACTAGGTGTACAATTTAGAGGTGATGGAAAAGGTTATGAGGTAGACGAAAATGGCGACAACCTTGTCAATGAATATAATGAAAACTTTATAATAGGAAAAGATCAGCTTGGAAATACAATTTATACAGTTTATATTGATGCCAACTCTCAAACTATTACAAGAATAGTAATTGATTTGCAACTTACCATAATTACTGATTATGCGTTTAGCGGAATGATGAGTCTTATTTCCTTAGATATTAATGCCCAAAACTTAATATCCATTGATGACTATGCTTTTAATAATTGTAGCGGTCTTAACGTGGTTTATTTCCGTGGAGCAGATTCTGCAATTAATATCGGAGAAAATATACTTGCAGGTTGCAGTAGAAATATATCATTTGTATTCCCGCAAGGTTACATAACCGTAAATAATTTCTTAACGGGCGACAGATGGGTGGAACTTTCATCAAAAATTGATATGATGGAGATAGCTGAGGGGACTCAAAGCACGCTTACATATTATCGCAAAGCAAGAGGTACTACGGTAACTATACCTTCTTTTGTAACAGAAATTGATGACAATGTATTCAGCGTAGGCTTTGGCGATACAGCAGAAGTAATAATTCCAAATACGGTCACTAAGATAGGTGAAAACACTTTTGCGAATATGACTAACCTAACGTCAATTATGATACCTTCAAGCGTGCTAGAAATAGGTTTAGGCGCATTCTATAATTGCACAGGACTAACACAAATGACTTTGCCATTTATCGGCAACACAAGCGTAAATAACAATTATTTAGGATATATCTTTGGGGATTTGGAAACTACATATATGAATCAAGATTTTTACGTACCAACAATGTTGCAAAAACTTATCTTGTTAGATAACAATACTTTTACAGAAATATCTGACTATGCATTATATAATCTCAATATAAAAGAAATTACTTTTACTAATTATATAACTAGAATAGGCAAATATGCTTTTTGGGGAAATACAAAGCTTGTTACTTTGAATTTTAATCAATATATTGAGACTGTTGATGAATATGCTTTCCATGGCTGCACAAGTTTAACTACCTTGACGTTCCACAATTATAGCAATTTGGAATCTTTTGGAGATTATAGTTTTTATGGCTGTACTTCTCTGCAAGCTCTCAACATTATTACCAACGCATACACTACGACCATAGGCAACTATGCGTTTGCAAATTGCACACTACTAAGGAACGTTTATTTTAACCAAAACTTAGAATCAATTGGCAATTCTGCTTTTGAAGGTTGCGTTGCACTTGGTGTTGTAAACTTTACAAGCAATGGAGTATTGAGCGTTATTGGCGCAAATGCATTTAAAAACTGTACAAGCTTACAAAATATAATCGTTAATAAACAATTGTCTTCGATAGGTTTTGGCGCTTTTGAAGGTTGCGCTAACTTAGCTAGCATCACTCTTAATTTTATTGGAGCAAATCTTAACGGTACACAAGCTACACATTTTGGTTATATTTTTGGAGCGGAAACATACCAAGTCGGTATGTCAAAAATGCCCATTAGTTTAGAAACGGTAATAGTACAGCAAAATGGACTGGATCAAGCAATAAACATAGCTGATTATGCTTTCTTCAATCTGACTAACCTTACTTTAGTTAATATAAGTAACGCTAATATAGGGAATGAAGGAGCGCTCGCATTCTATGGATGTACCGCAACTATAACACGTTAAAACTTGACGCAAAACGCTTGCTAAAAGTGATAATTTGTGATAGTATTACTTTGCCTTAAACAAGGCCCCTTGGTCAAGCGGTCAAGACATCGCCCTCTCACGGCGGTAACAAGAGTTCGATTCTCTTAGGGGTCACCACTTAAAAACAATCCAAACAAGGATTGTTTTTTCTTTTTATAAGCATATTTTTAGATATTGCGCGACACTTTAATTTATGTTATAATGATGCGTAGTATTATATAAAAGGCAGGTAAGTATGACAGATATTAAAAGTATTGTTAGCAAATTGACACTAGAAGAAAAATGCGCGCTTTGTTCCGGTATTACCAACTGGCGAACAACACCTATTTTAAGTCAAGACATACCTTCAGTTTTTGTCGCAGACGGTCCTCACGGTATGCGTAAGGAAGTGCAGAATGTAGACGTTGCCAATATTATGCAACAAAGTGAACCTTCTACCTGTTTTCCTCCGGCAGTTACTTTAGCTAGTACGTGGGATGTAAATCTTGTAAACAAAGTAGGCAAGGAATTGGCTGAAGAAGCAATAGATCAAAATGTTGACGTAGTTTTAGGTCCCGGTATTAATATAAAAAGAAATCCCTTATGTGGAAGAAACTTTGAATATTTTAGCGAAGATCCATACCTTGCAGGACAACTAAGCGCAGCATATGTTGATGGCGTGCAAAAACAAAACGTAGGTACAAGTTTGAAACATTTTGCAGTCAATAATCAAGAATATAGAAGACTGTCATTAAGTAGCGAAGTAGACGAAAGAGCCTTGCGCGAAATATATCTATCGGCATTTGAAACAACCGTTAAAAAATCCCAACCATATACTTTGATGTGCTGTTACAACCCTGTTAACGGAGTGCACGGTAGTGACAATAAGAAACTCTTAAATGATATTTTACGTGATGAATGGGGCTTTGATGGCATAGTTATTAGTGACTGGGGCGCTGTTAACGACAGAGTTAAAGGCATAGTAGCAGGACTAGACTTGGAAATGCCAAATTCTAACGGAATCAACGATTTAGAAATTAAAAAAGCAGTTGAAGAAGGAAGATTAAATATTGAAGACCTTGACAAAGTAGTAGCTCGCTTATTGAAGTTTGTTTATAAATGTTATGAAAATCGCTCAAAGCATCAAGGCTTTAAAGCAGATTATGAAAAACATTTTGAAACGGCTTGTGAAGTTGCAGCAAAGGGTGCAGTACTTTTGAAAAACAATGAAAATGTTTTACCTCTTACTAAGGGCAAGAAAATCACAGTTATTGGCGCATTGGCTAAAGAAATGCGTTATCAAGGAAGTGGTAGCTCCCGCATAAATCCTTATAAACTCACCAGTTTTACAGATTACCTTGATGAAATAAAGGAAGATTATTTCTATGCCGAAGGTTATGACTTTAAAGAAGATAAACCCAATAAAGCCTTGATAAAAGAGGCGGTGGAGCTTGCAAAAAATAGTGAGCAAGTGCTTTTATTTGTAGGACTTACTGATGAATATGAAAGTGAAGGCTTTGACCGTGAGCATTTAGATTTGCCAATTTCACATAATGCGCTTATCGAAGCTATTAAAGAAGTCAATACAAATATTATTATAGTGCTTTCAGGTGGCAGCCCTATGTCTATGCCGTGGCTTGATGACGTTAAGGCGGTGCTTAATATGTACTTATGCGGTTGCGCCGGTGGTAAGGCTTGCTACAAATTACTTTTTGGTGAAGCAAATCCAAGCGGAAAACTTGCAGAAACTTTCCCAATTTCTTTGCGTGACAACCCTGCTTATTTGTATTATCAAATGGGTCCGCAAACTGTGGAATATAGAGAAAGTATATTTATAGGATACAGGTATTTTGATACTGCTAAAAAAGACGTTATGTTCCCATTTGGTTTTGGGCTTAGCTATACCAATTTTGAATATAGCGACATAAAGCTTGATAATAAAGAAATCGCAGATACGGATACCCTAAAGGTTAGTTTTAAGATAACAAACACAGGAAAAATGGCAGGAGAAGAAATTGCACAAGTCTATATTGCGGATAACGAAAGTACAATATTCAGAGAAGAAAAAGCACTAAAAGGTTTTGTTAAAGTAAAACTTGAAGTTGGAGAAACTAAAGATGTAGAGATAGAACTAGACAAACGCAGTTTTGCTTTCTATAATGTTTTAGTAAATGATTGGACAGTGGAGAGTGGAGAGTTTACCGTTATGGTAGGCGCATCCTCACGAGATATTAGGCTATCGGAAACCGTTACTGTTAAATCAAAGAAGGTAGCAATTAAAGATTATAGACAAACAGCTCCAGTTTATTACAAGCTAGAACATAGCGCAGACTACAGTCAAATCGAGTTTGAGGAGTTGCTGGAAAGAAAATTACCCGATAATGCGCCTTTAAAGAAAGGTCAAATTGATTATAATTCGACGGTAGGGGATATTGGCATATGCTTTTTAGGTAAAATACTAAAGTGGGCGACTGGAGCCTTCAGCGCGATAGTTCTACCTAAAGGAAGCCCCGAATACTTGAAAAAAATGGTAAGACTTTCTGCTCTTAGTATACCGCTAAGAAATATGTATATGATGACAAACGGTATGGTATCAAAAAAGGTTGTCGACGGTCTTATAAAGCGTTGCAACGGTTATCCCTTCCAAGGACTGGGAATGATAATCTCGGGATTAATTAAAAAAAGTCCAAGAAAAGATGCTAATCCCAATTATAAGGTTAAGTAACTATGGATCTTGTAATCGCAAGTAATAATAAAAATAAAATCAAAGAAATTACCCAAATATTGGGTAATTTCTTTGATAAGCTATACTCATTACAGGATTTGGGGATAGATATAGAAATTGAAGAAACGGGTGCTACCTTTTATGAAAATGCTCTAATAAAAGCAAAAACTATAAGCAACTTGATTAATATGCCAACAATTTCCGACGATAGCGGACTGGAAGTAAATGCTCTAAATTTTGCCCCAGGAATTTATTCGGCAAGGTATTCGGGCGTCGATAGTAGCGATGCATTGAATAATGAGTTACTTTTAAAAAATATGGAAAAAATTGAAGATAGAAGAGCGCAGTTTGTCAGTACAATAGTTCTGTATTATCCGAGCGGTAAAATAGTTACGACAACAGGTATTACAAAAGGAGAAATACTTTATACTGAGCGTGGAAAAAACGGTTTTGGTTATGATCCGCTATTTTACAGTTATGATTTAAAAAAATCTTTTGGAGAAAGCAATGCGGATGAAAAAAACGCTGTTAGTCACAGGGCAAAGGCGTTGTCTCAGCTAAAACTTATTCTGACGACAGAAAACAATTAGTTTTTTTAAAAAAAGGCTAAGAAATTATTTGACAAATCAATAGGTATTTATTATACTTAATAAGCGTTTGAAACAAGCGGGTGTAGTTCAGTGGTAGAATCCCAGCCTTCCAAGCTGGTTGTGTGGGTCCGATTCCCATCACCCGCTCCAATAGACTACATTGTGGTCCATACTAATGAAAAATGTTCACGGAAAGTTTCTTTCCGTGAACGCCTAAAAAAATTACGGATCAGTAGCTCAGTAGGATAGAGCAACGGCCTTCTAAGCCGTAGGTCGGAGGTTCGAACCCCCCCTGGTTCACCAATATGGTGGGTATAGCTCAGTTGGAAGAGCGCCAGATTGTGGCTCTGGAGGTCGTGGGTTCGATCCCCACTACTCACCCCAAAGAAACAAGCGACAAACATACCATAGGGGTGTCGCCAAGCGGTAAGGCACGAGACTTTGACTCTCGCATTCGTAAGTTCAAATCTTGCCACCCCTGCCAATATAAAAACAACTAAAACAGTATGATTCATTAGCTCAGTCGGTAGAGCATTTGACTTTTAATCAAAGGGTCCGGAGTTCGAGCCTCCGATGGATCACCACTTACAGTTCGTACCGTGTGCGGATATGGCGGAACTGGCAGACGCGCTAGACTTAGGATCTAGTGATTTATCGTGGGAGTTCAAGTCTCTTTATCCGCACCACAAGTAAAACCGTCTAGGAATAGGCGGTTTTACTTGTTTATAGGCTATCTTTAGCACCATTTTTATTTGTGGGAACATTTTGGGAACAATTATATTAGGATACTTAGGATATTTGGCAGACGGTCAAGCGTATGTTATGAGTTTACTACGAAAAACAAACTTAACAAAACAGCAAAGAACGCTGA
>DATFIH010000222.1:0-4843 GCA_035270205.1 Clostridia bacterium
ATGATAATCTATTAGACCTTGTTAGTAAGCAGTCAAAGCGTATCGAGGAATTAAAAATTGAAAATGAAAAATTGCATAAAGAACTGGACAAATACCGCGCATTGGAAAAGGAAATTTCTGAAACGTTAAGCTATGCTAAAAAACAAGCGGAAAACATTATCAGCGAAGCCAAAATAAAGTATGCGTTAGAATGCGAACGCATAAAGGTATATCGACAAAAATGGACTCTTGTCGCCGCTAACAATAACAAAGGGCGCATCTTAGACAGCTTTGAAAAAACATTTGAAACTCTCAAACAATGCCAAACCGAAATGGAAAATATGCTGGCTGTAGACCTTGGCGACGATATGAAAAGCTATATAGAAGAAAGAGATAGATTACAAACAGAGCCCTGCTTAAATTACAAGGCTATTATCTCGGAAAATGAAAACAAAATCGACGAGCTTAAAAATAATGAATTGGAGGAATTATTAAATCAATTATGAAAAACAACAAACCAAAATATAATGAGGTTTATAACACAGATCCAAATGGAAGTTATACCGGCAAACCCGAGGACGAAAACGAAACCCCTGTTCAAGACGCTGATGACCTATAACAATGTTATAAGTAGCTATAGCTACCAATAACTATATTTTTTGCAAATATTAAAGCGGCAAAATTTGCCGCTTTAATTAATTACGATATTGCTTTTTTTGATTAAAATGGTAAAGATAATATATTAAAATATTTGATGACTTAGCAGTTTGATGCCTTTATTTTTAAGTACCTTTTCTGCAAAAGGAATATCTTTTACCTTAACTATTATTAACGCCGTTCCCATTTTTGTGATATAGGAATATAAATACTCGATATCGATACTATTTTTATTGAATTCGGAAAGTATCTCAGCAAGCCGTCCAGGCTCGTCATCTATTTCTATCCCCAACAAATCTGACCTTGCTGCGGCAAATCCTGCTTCTTTTAGCACTTTTTCCGCTTTGGGATTATCGTTTGTTATCGTACGAACAATGCCAAAATCGCTGGTATCGGCAATAACCATTGACAATACGTTAATGTTGGCATCGGCAAGCACTTGGCACAAATCACTTATTCTGCCTTTGGTGTTTTCCAAAAAAACTGCAACTTGATTTACTAGCATAGTATTACTTCCCCTTTCTGTAATCAGTGGTATTTTTTGCTTTTCCTTCGCTTCTGGCAATCGAGTGAGGCGAAACTAATTTTATTTTTGCGGATACGCCTATTGCCGAAAGCATATCAACTGCAAGTTTATCTCGTAATTCCCCTATCACCTTTGCTTCGTCGCTGAAAAGCTTATCCGACATTTCCACATGTATTTCCAACGTATCCATGTTGTTGACTCTATCTACGTAAATATGATAATGCGGTTCTATACCTATGCAATTCAACAATACTGTTTCTATTTGCGATGGGAACACATTTACGCCACGAATAATCAGCATATCATCTGTTCTGCCCGAAATTTTATTAAGCTTTACCAACGTTCTTCCACATTCGCATTTATCATATGAGAGTGAAGCCAAATCATGAGTGCGATATCTAATAAGCGGTATTCCTTCTTTGGTTAAAGTTGTAAATACCAATTCGCCCTGGGCATTGTTACCAACAGGTTCTAACGTATCAGCATCAAGAATTTCCGGAAAATAATGGTCTTCGTTGACGTGCATACCTGATTGCATTACACACTCGCAAGCAACACCGGGTCCGCAAATTTCGCTAAGCCCATAAATATCATATGCCTTTATATTAAGCTTTGTTTCTATGGCTTTGCGCATTGCTTCCGTCCATGGTTCAGCTCCGAAAATACCCGTTTTTAAACTAAGCTTATCCATTTCCACTCCCGCTTCTTTCATTGACTCCGCAAGGTAAATAGCGTAAGATGGCGTACAGCAAATAGTATCTGCATTAAAATCTTGCAATAATTGTATTTGCTTTTGGGTATTGCCACTGGAAGCCGGCACTACCGTAGCGCCCAATTTTTCCACGCCATAGTGCAAACCAAGTCCGCCTGTAAATAGTCCGTATCCGTACGCTACGTGTACCGTGGATTCAACCGTTGCGCCCGTCATAACAAGACATCTTGCAACAGACTCCGCCCAAACGTCAATATCCTTTTTCGTATAGCCTACAACGGTAAGTTTCCCAGTCGTTGCGCTAGATGCGTGAAGTCTTACAATGTCCGACTTTGGCGCAGAAAACATTCCGTAAGGATAACTATTGCGTAGATCCTGTTTTTCTGTAAAGGGTAGTTTTGTTATATCTTTAAGCGTTTTTATATCCGATGGCCTTAATTTCATAGCGTCCATTTTGGCTCTATATAAAGGCACGGTTTCATAAACCCTTTTTACAATACTTACCAGTCTTTCCCCTTGTAATACCTCAAGTTCAGAACGAGGCATACACTCAATTTGTTTATCGTAATATTCCATTTGTATTTTTATCCTATTGATTGATATCCAGCAATAAATGCTTTTTTGTTAATATCCAAAAATTTTGGAGGTACACTTTCTTCTACAGCTTTTATCATTACCTCATATTCGAATCCAAGCATTTTTGTCAATGCACCGACCATAACTATGTTTAACGCTTTTACGTTACCTGCTTTTATGGCAATATCAGTAGCATTAACAAAGGCAGTCTTAACTTTTGAAGATAACGTCTCTTTAATGTCGTCTGGATATATTTCAGCGCCCGTTATAACGGGCATAGGATATATTTCCATATCATTAATTACCATAACTCCGCCTTCTTTTAAGTAGTTGGTATATCTAAAAGCCTCCAGCTTTTCAAAAGCAAGAATAATATCCGCTCCGCCTTCCCATATGATTGGCGAAAATACTTTTTCTCCAAAACGAACATGAGTTACAACGCTTCCGCCTCTTTGCGCCATACCGTGCACCTCGGAAAGTTTGCAGTCATAACCCATAAGCTGGGCAAATTGCCCCAAAACCTTACTAGTCAATAACGTACCTTGTCCACCAACACCTACAATTAGTATATTCATTACTTGCCTCCTTTAACGTCTTTGATAGAGCCAAACGGGCAAACCTTTATACAAAGTCCACATCCGACACATAATGTAGAATCTATTCTTACACCGCTTTGTGTCTTTACAAGCGCAGGGCAACCTAATTTTAAACACTTACCACAATTTTTGCAGTCTTCAATCACGCAAAGTGGTTTGGTGCCTTTTTTGAGCAATTCACATTCACGTCTCGCGATAATAACGGAAACTTCATTGCTTTTCATATTTTCTTTCACTAACTTTTCAACATTTATTAAATCGTAAGCGTCCACTATATCTATTTTGTTTACGCCACACGCTACGCATAAATTATACAAATCCAGCTTAGTGGTTATTTCACCTTTTAACGTCTTTCCTGTTGCCGGGTGATCCTGATGTCCTGTCATTCCTGTCGTGCTGTTGTCAAGTATGATTAAGGTTAGCGCGCTTTTATTATAAACGGCATTTATCAATCCCGTTATTCCGCTATGTACAAATGTAGAATCACCAATAACCGCAACATTATTTGCATTGCTGTTTGCTTTTTTAAAGCCGTGAGCCATACCTATGCTTGCGCCCATACAAACTACGGTATCAACCGAAGAAAGCGGAGCTTGCGCGCCTAGCGTATAACAACCTATATCAGCATTTACCACGCATTTTAACTTGTTTAATACATAAAATACTCCACGATGTGGACAGCCCGCGCACATTATCGGCGGACGAACCGGAGTTTTTTCTCCTTTTTTAACTACTTCATTCAATAACCTTTCTTTTATAGTTGCAACAGTTATTTCTCCTTGTAATGAAAAAATATCCTTGCCCCTTACTTTTATTCCATTTGCTTTGAGCTGATTTTCAATAAAAGGCTCTAATTCTTCTATTACTATACATTCCTCTACTTCTGAAGCAAACTTTTTTAAACTTTCAATAGGAAGTGGGTACACCATACCAAGCTTGAATATTGAGGCATTGGGAAGAGTTTCTTCCACGTGTTGGTATATTGCTCCGGCGCAAATTATGCCAAGCTTTGTATCCTTATAAATAGCTTTATTAATTTCAAGCGTTTCGGCAACTTCTTTTATCTTGTTTTCTCTTGCCTCAACCACAATATGTCTTCCTCTTGCGCTTGCAGGCATCATAGTATACTTTGCGATGTCCTTAACGTAAGGGCGTAAGGGCAGTTCCTTTCTTTGTCCTATTTCTATAAAACTTTGCGAGTGAGCAATTCTGGTTGTTGTGCGTAAAAAAACGGGAGTATCGTATTCCTCGGAAAAATTTAACGCAAAATCTACATAATCTTTGGCTTCCTGACTATCAGCAGGCTCTACCATGGGAATATGCGCACTACGGGCATAGAATCTGCTATCTTGCTCATTTTGTGATGAGTGCATTCCGGGGTCATCGGCAACGACTATTAGCAGTCCGCCGTTCACTCCTGTATATGCAACGGTAAAAAGCGGGTCTGCTGCCACGTTAACTCCTACGTGCTTCATACATACCATAGCCCTTGCTCCTGCAATGCTAGCGCCTATTCCGACCTCCAACGCCACCTTTTCATTGGGCGCCCATTCGGCATAAACTTCATTATATTTTGCAACTGCCTCTGTAATCTCGGTGCTGGGTGTGCCGGGGTATGAGGATACCACTTTTACTCCGCTTTCATAAGCTCCTTGGGCAATAGCTTGATTAGTTAATAATAGTTTTTTCATTTTTGCTCCTACGCTTTTGTAATAAACATAGTAAAATACCATATTAAATAGATTTTAACACGCATTTTGAACTAATGGCAAGTAAATAGTTATAAATGTATAGAAA
>DATFIH010000223.1:0-6106 GCA_035270205.1 Clostridia bacterium
GTATCATAAAGAATGCCACGCTTAGCACTATCGATACAAACGCCCATAAGCTATTTACCAATATATCAAATCTTGTCGCGTTGGCGTTTAAAAGCGTACTTAGAATAGCCACAGGTATTGTAACAAAAATTCCTATTAAAATTGACTGCTTAAAAAAGCTCATTCTAGTATATGTTCGACGCATTACTATAACAAACAAACATCCGCTAATAGAACTTGTAATAACTGAAGACATAACACCTGAAACGTCTGCTTTGGGTGAAATAGTCAAATATAAGAAAAAGAACGCTATGTTTATAAGCACGTTGCTAAATAAAGCAAGCCTTCTTTCAATAAGCATTCCTATAAGCAATGCTGACATAACAAGCGGAATTGCATAAACGGAAATAACCGCGCCAAAAATTACTGCAAATAAAAAAGTCAAGGTAATGACAAGCATAATAACAAACAGCTGTTTCCTTCTGTTCATTTTATCCGAATGTCTTACGTGCATATAAATCTCTAACGAATAAAGCACAAAAAACAATATACCACTTGCTACAAAATACTTATAAAAATCGGAAAAAGTATCTTTTAAACTTTCATGATTAATTCCGCTTTCTAATAAGCCTAAAACAAATGGTAATGCCAAAGAAAACAATGCCGTAAAGAAAATATTCAAATAATGCTTTTTCCTTTTGGCGGCAAGGCTTCCTGTAATGGAATAATTCATTTAACCCTCTCTTAGGTAATTTTTGTTTCTATATCATAGTATATAACTAATTTTATGTTTTTGTCTAGTATTTTTGTATCGTACCAATTTCTTATGACCGTACGTTCACTTGGTAATTCTGCATATAAGGCATTGGAATACTTTTCAACAATAGCTTGTTCATTTTCTGAAAAATTCATCTCTTTAATTACATTTTTTGTTTCATAATAAGTATACACGGTATACATAAGCGGTATTACACTGTTAAGATAACAAGTGGTTTTTTCCACTTCATATTGCTCATAACTTGGTTTAAAAGTATCCTGTTTATTAAAAAATACCACTCTGTTTACGCTGTTTCCTGTACGTTCCGCCTCCATGTACGTAGGTTCAATTACTATCTCTTTGGTTATCCAAACTCTTCCGTATGCTATCCCGTTTGCATACTCTGGTGTTACTAAATTTTCACCTATTTCTACGGTAGCGGATATTATAGTCTGACCTTTTCTAATACTATCACCTTTTTTCACTTTACACGTTCCCGAAAAAGTGACAACTCTAGTCACTATGCTGTCGTACTTACTTACAACGTCAGCATAAACTGTTTTGTCCTCAACGTCTACCTTGGGCAATTCTTCGTACACTTTAACAAACAGCGTATTGCCTTTTCTTTCTACCGATGCGCTAGAAATACCATCAAGCGCGATTATATTTTTGGTCAATTTATCTATATCGGCATCCTTATTAAAACCCGGAATCTCCAAAAAATCGTCTACCGCTTTATAAATTACGTCTTGTGGCACAATTTTATTGCCGCTTATCTGCACTCTTGTAAGCGTACTTGCATAAAAGTACATAAAAAGCACGACAGCCAAAATACCTGCATATATTCCAAAGCGAAAAATATTGGTTTTAAAAAAGTTCTTAATAGAGCCGTCTTTTAAAATTTTGTATTCTTTGCCGCGATCTTCCAGTATTTTTACAACCGTATCTGTATGCGCAGAGCTTACATAGAAAATAGTTTGCGACTTGTTTTGAGTAATTTTCTTTAACGGTATCTTGCTATAATTGAGCAAATTTATTATAAATACCGTTTCTGCATTAACCAAAAAACGACAATGATTAATCATTGATTACCTCAATCTTGCCGATATTGCCCCTGATATACAACTCATCACAACTAACTTGATTAATAAAAAGGTTATTACCGCAAATATCCAGCTTGTTTTTGCCAATTCTCATTACAATTTGCGTAGGCGTAAACAATAAAAGTCCTTTATGCCCTTCTATTAGTAAACCTTTCATATCGCAAATGGTAATTTTAAGCCCTACTGTATCATCAATAGGCATGCCGAGCTTAAGTAGCATTTCATCATAAAAATTACTCATATTTGATTTTATGAAAAAGTATGGCTATTAATTACTTGCTTTTTCGTAATTTATCTAATACTGATGAAAAATAATCTGGTAATGGAACGGAAAAAACCATTTCTTCCAACGTCTTAGGATGTGTTAGCGTTAACTTATATGCATGTAGGAGTTGTCCTTTTAGTCCAAAGTTATCTTTTTTGCCATAAGATGTATCACCAACGACAGGATGGTTCAAATATTTTGCATGAACTCGTATCTGATGCGTTCTGCCGGTTGCTAGCTTAAATTCGACAAAGGTATAATCGCCAAACCTTTCAAGCACCTCAAAGTATGTAACAGAGCGTCTGCCCGTATCGTCTACCGTCATCAACTTTCTATCCCGTTTGCTTCTTGCAATAGCTTTATCTATGATTCCGTTGTCTTCTTTTATGTTGCCACAAACCAGCGCTAAATAATGTCTGCCTGCTTTTTTTGTTTCAATCTGTTTTGCAAGCGACAAATGCGCATCGTTGTTTTTTGCAATGACTATCAGTCCGCTTGTATCTTTGTCCAGCCTATGCACTATTCCCGGTCGCAAAACGCCGTTTATGCCGCTTAAATCAGTAATGTGATACATGATAGCATTTACCAATGTATTTTCAGGAGAACCAGCAGAAGGATGTGTTACCATACCTTGCGCTTTGTTTATTACTGCGATGTCCGAATCTTGATAAACAATATCTATCGGTAAGTCTTGAGGACGTGCGGATATCTCAATTTCATCCACAACAGTTACCTCGATTTCGCCGCCTTCTTTGACTAAAAAGCCACTTTTTGTTACAATTTCGCCATTATAAATAACATTGCCTTTTTCAATAATAGTTTTTACGCGCGAACGCGTAAATTCCAACTCTCCGGCAAGGTAAGTATCTATTCTTTCAGTTTTTTCAGGATAAAAAAAATGTTTTTCCATTTTATTCTTCTTTAGCAGAATCATTTATCGCAGTCTCTTCGACGGCGCTTATTTGTTTGGCGAGTTTTTCTTTGTTTAGCTTTTCTTCTTCTTTTCCAAAGAAAAAAATCACGTAAATAAGCAGTAAAATGGTGCCAACTGTCAAAAAGCTATCTGCAACATTAAATACCGCAAAATCAATTAGCTCAAAATAAACAAAATCTCTGACATAACCTAGAGCTATGCGATCTATAATATTACCGATCGCTCCACCTGTTATCATAATAAGAGCAATTCTTAGCAGTTTATTGCGTCTTGGGTATGAATAAAAAATAAAAATCACTAAAAACAATGAACATATCGAGCTAATAATTGTAAGCAACGTAGTTTTATCTTTAAATATTCCGAAACTTGCGCCCGTATTTTCTACTGCGGTAAATCTAAGAACGTCTTTTATAAGAATTATGTCACCTTCATTTAAGCAATGACCGTAAATATATTTTTTTGTTAAATAGTCGGCAAGTATTATTACAACGATTATTGCTATTTCAATAAGGGAATATATCCATCGTTTTTTGTCTTGTACCGCTCTAGCAAAATCTACTTTTAAATCTTTTAATGCTTCTTTAAACTCTTTTCTGTCTTGTTTTCCCATGGTTTCTCCGTTTTTATTCCTTTCTCACTGAGCTTATTTTGACTCCTTGTGGTATGAGGATATACATTTTATATTTTAGTTTGCGCACTGTTCCGGATAGAGCGAAAACACCACCGCTTAAAAAATCGAGCATCCGTTGCGCAAGTGTCGGCGGTATGTTTTCAAAATCCACTATAAGACTTTCTTTTCTGCGAAGCTGTTCAATAACATTCTCCACATCAGAAAACTTTTCAGGGCAAATTACTCCAATTTCTTTTCTCTTAGGCTTGATCCTTTTTGTTGCAGGTGCTAATAATTCTACTTCTCTAGCCATTTATATCCCTTTCTCCAAATATCGCTCTACCCAATCTAATTAAATTAGCGCCCGACTTAACCGCTATCAAATAGTCATTGCTCATACCCATTGATAAATAATTAAAGTTGTCGCTACTTAGTAGACTGTACTTGTCGTATACTTTGTCGAAAGTGCGTTGTAATTCTTCTGTATTGTAATATAGGGGAGCAACTGCCATTATTCCCCTTATTCTTATATTGTTAAGTGGTGATATCTCGTCTAAAAAAGCATCAATAGCATCAATATAAATTCCGCCTTTAGAATCTTCCTTGCCGCTATTCACTTCTACTAAAATATCCTGAACTTTACCAATTTTTTTGGCTTCTTTATCTATAGTTTTGGCAAGATTATACCTATCCACACTGTGAATAAGCCTAACTTTATCAATAATATATTTTACCTTGTTAGTTTGTAATTGTCCTATAAAATCCCACGTGATATCGCTGTCGTACTTAGACAAAAACTCTTGCGCCCTGTTTTCACCTGCAGCAGTTACAAGTTTGGTAGAAAGCGCAAGCTTGATTTCAGAAATGCTCCTTGTTTTCGTCGCCGCCACCAATTCTACTTGTGAGTTTATTTTAGATATCTCTTGATTAATACTAACAATATTGCTTACTATATCCATAAGGTTTATGATAACATAATGAAAAAAATTATGCAAGGAATGGTTACCTTGCACAAATGAGTTTTAATAATCGATTTCGGGTTTATCATAATCCTTTTCAAACCCTATGCGGTTTATGCTTACCTCGTATGCAGTCCTTGTTACCGTTTCGCCATTTTCAAACTGCTTTTGGTATTCTCTAGACTGAATTCTTCCATTGATATATACCTTTTGACCAACGCTTATATCTTTGATAAATCTGGCATTTCTGCCCCACGCTATGCATGGTAGATAATCGGACTTGTTGTAAGCTCTGTTTACCGCCAGCAATATATCGCAAATCTCTCTTTTGAAAGGTGTCATACGATAAATCGGCGGTTTGCATATGTATCCGACTATATCAATAGTGTTGGGATTTCGTCCCTCTTCTTCGTCAAGGATATCACGTACAAAAAGTGTTAATAGTAGCTTGCTTCTGTCATCAATAATCTTATTATAACTTCTTAGCTGACCGCTTAAGGTTATTGTGCTACCTAAAGCTACTCGGCTATCTGTTAGCAGTCGTTCGCTGATTGTAAAAGGTATATTGTCGACTTGTTCACTCAGCCTTGGCACCGCAAGTGTGCTCTCATAGAATCCCTCTCCGTACATTTGATGAGAATATCTTGGTTCCTCAATCACTTGACCTGAAATTGTACTTAGATTGTTATTCATCATTTCATAGTTCATAATTTTCCGTACTCCTAATGTTTTACTTTGTGTTCTGATGCTGAACACCATTGTTGTCTATGTAATATTCTTTTTGTATTATTAACTCATCCATTCTTACCGATATCAATTTTTTATTATTTAGTCCAAGCAATACCAATGGTAGAGCATCCAATATATAATCGCTATTGTTGTGGCAAAGAATAATCGAGCCCTTTTTTGCCTTGGAAAGAATTCTTGAGGTAATTTCTTTGCCCGATATGCCTTTCCAGTCTAAACTATCAACGTCCCATTGTACGCCCTTAATACCCTTCTCGTTTAGTAAAGATATTAAAGTGTCGTTATATTCGCCAAAAGGCGCTCTGAAGTATTTTACGTCCTCACCTGTTATGTCTTTTAGCTTTTTAGAGGTGGTTTCTATCTCTAAGAGCATTTTTTCATAAGGCAAGCTGTTAAAGTGCGGATGCGTGTTGCTATGGTTGCCTATAAGGTGTCCCCTTGTATGTATTTCTTTTACAAGGTCGGGATACTTATCAATCCAAAACCCTACCAAGAAAAATGTTGCTTTTACGTTATATTGGTCAAGATAGTCAAGTATCTGTATGGTCTTATCGCTTCCCCATGCCGCATCAAAACTTAACGCTACATAATTTTCGGCACAGTCCACACTGTATATTGGTAAAAGTTTAACCTTGGCGCTTGCCTCCTTTGTCTTTGCTACATTAACTGCTAATATAATACCGGTTATTATTGCAATAATAAGTATAATTGCTATAACTAATCTGTACTTTTTAACTACTATAATCATACTT
>DATFIH010000224.1:0-4892 GCA_035270205.1 Clostridia bacterium
GGATATACTTATAGAATATTATTAATATAACAAAATTATAGTAATTTAAAGATGTGGAGGAAAAAATGAAAAAAAGAATATTTGATAGAATATTGTCGGTAGTCGGTATCATTTTGGCACTTGCTTTTGCCGCAGTATTAATTGCCACAATATTTGGCGGTATACAATATGAAGAATTTGACAATTCTTTAGTTAAATGGTTGTTTGTGGCGATGTCAATAATGTATCTTATTATTGCAGTGCTAACACTTATCAACTTGTTTTCTGACGGTGACATTGTAAAGGAAATCGCATTAAACAGAGACAGAACAGGGAGTACGAAAGCAACAGCCGCTGTTATAAAAAACCTTGCCAGGAAATACATTAAAGCCATAGAGGGTGTAAAGTGTACAAAGATTACTTTGATTTTAACTGAATACGGTGTAAATTTAAGGATAAACGTACGTATAAGGGATTTAGAAATTAAAGAAACAACAACCTTTATTAAAAAGCTACTAGATGATGTTTTTGATACAACACTGGATTACAAATTTCATTCAATAGACTTTAAGGTACAAGCTCTTAAGAGCAATTATGAACCACCTAAAGAAAAGCTTCACGCAGAAACTGAAAAGGAATTAATTCAAGAAAAAAATGTAAAACTTGCAAAAGAAATGCAAATAGCAAAGGAAGAAGAGATAGCTAAAAAAGTTGCGGAGGCGACCAAAGATGCGCAAGATATAGCGTCGGACAAAGACGATATCATAATAGATGCGGAACCTATCCAAGAGATTATAGAAGATGTTAAAATTGATAATACAATCGATGCGGAAACAATAGAAAATGAAGTATCCGATATTGCCAATGCAAAAGATGAATAAATCTTAAAATCAAATGCATATTAATATAAACAAAATGCCGCTTTAGCAAGCGGCATTTTGTGTTTTTTGATAATAGTTTATAGTCCGTAGAAAATCCAAATAAAGGCATATCCTGACAATACCGCAGTAAGAGTAAAAGGAATACCTATTTTGAAAAAGTCTTTAGCTTTTACTTCAAAACCTTCTTTGCGCAGTATGCCAATACCAGCGATGTTAGCAGAAGCACCGATAGGGGTAATATTACCGCCCAAGGTTGCGCCTATCAATAGTCCAAAATAAAGTACGTAAGGCGGCACTCCCATCATTAATGCAATACTTTGTACAACTGGCAACATTGTTGCAACGTAGGGGATATTATCAATAAATGCAGAAAGCACTACGCTCATAAATACGATGATTGTGTACATTATAAATAAGTTGCTACCACCTATGTTCATGAACAATTGAGCAAGCTTATCGATAACACCGGCTTTGGTTACACCTGCTATAATTACAAATAAACCTGCAAGTAACAATAAGGTGAAGTAATCAATTTCTTTAAACACCTTAACTGTAACAGCGGGATTTTTTGTCTTTATTAGATTATAAATAATACCTATTACCATTAATCCTATGCAAATAAGACCATTTGTAATGGTGGGCTTGTTAGGAATAAATGATGCTGCAATAAGTAGTACAACAACACCAATCATAAGTATAGAAGGAAAAAAATCTTTAACAACTGTCTTTTCTTGAATTTCCAACTTTTGATTATTTTTTCTAAATATTATTAATAAGGTAAGAACGGAAAGCAATGCGCCGATTTCAACCGCAAAGAATATTCCAGGCTTGCCTTGGAAAACAAAGAAATCTAAAAAATCCATATTGGCATAATTGCCAAGCATTATTGAAGTGGTGTCACCAACTAAGGTGGCAGCGCCTTGTAAGTTGCTGGAAACTGCTATTGCTATAATAGGTAATACAGGTGAGAACTTTTGCTTTTTTGCTATTGCAAGAGCAACTGGCGCTACCATAAGCACAGTCGCAACATTGTCTACAAAAGCTGATATTACACCTGCAAAAAATGCAAGTAGTACTATTGCCCATTTTGCGTTGGGTGCTTTGCTTATCAGCAAATCGGCAAGTAATTGTGGCATTTTTGATTCGATGAAAAGGGCAACAATACCCATAGTGCCGGCTATCATCATCAAGACGTTAAAGTCAATAGCCTCAGCTAATTCACCAAACCCTAATTTTGCCCAAAATACAAAAATTATTGCTGAACCTAGTGCGATATAAGCACGATATTTAGGAAAAATAAGTAATAATACATAAGTAATTGCAAATACAATTACCGCAGCTAAAAAAGACATACAACCCCCTTTATATAAAAGAATAATTTACCATACTTAATATACATTTTATTAGATACTATGTCAAGTTAAAAAATAACAAGGGAATAATAGCATAAAAAAGAGGTAGAAGCCTCTTTTTGTTGGCGCGCCATAAGGAAGTCGAATCCCTAACCTTTGGTTCCGTAGACCAACGCTCTATCCAATTGAGCTAATGGCGCATAAATAAAACAACACATAAATTATATGAGTTTTACATCATAAAGTCAATAGAATTACTAGAGTTTTTTAACTAAAGACTATTGTTATTATTTCCGGTGCATTGGCAGGATTAAAATAACTTTTATAAGGATTGCCTATAAAGCCCAAAGGAATGGCTAATGTTAACTCTTCCTGTATATCATCACCATAATCGAAGGTTACTATAAAGTTTATAGTGCAGTTTGTGATATCGTCCAAGTTTATGCAGTATTGTATCAAAATATTTAGTTCTTGTTGGGATTCAATTACAAAATCATAATCAGTTTCGTTGTAAGGAAAGCCGTAATTTTCATAATAGTTATTTTCCCCGGTAGCGGCAATACCTTGATGAGTATTGGACGTTGCGTTGCAATCGTATACTTGTTTGGTTGTATCCGAAGTCATAAAATGCTGATAGTTTAAAAACTCGTTAGCATTGCTATTGGTTGAAGTGTTGCCCCAAGTTGGGTCAACTACAAACCATTGTCCGTCAATTTTTATTTTATTCCAAGCATGTCCGTTAAGATTGGGGTCGTTTCCAATATAACCTACCACTCTAACGCAAGGGATACCTTCCATTTGGCACATAACTACATAAGCCTTTGATATACCGTCACAAACTGCTATACGGTCAATAAAAACTCCTTCTAAATAAAAATCATTATAATTTATCCAGTCTAATTCCAAGTTATTAACGCCGTAATCGTAAGTTACGTTGTTGGCAATCCATTGGTAAATGGCATTTGCCTTGTCATAATCAGACATATCATCGTTAATTATTTGTCTAAGGATAATCTTCGCTTCATCATAAATGGTAGAAGCAGTGCTCCCAGCTTGGGGAAGAGGTTTAAGCCCATGCTCCAAAACATAAAACAACTGATTAGAAGTTGTTACCTCGTAACTGTCGATAAGTTGCTCAATATAAAAATCATTATATTCGTTTGAGCGAGTAGGCGAGATATTAATATTGTTAAGGGAGTTGTATTGTGTAGTAGAAGTTGCAGCAGCGGCGATAGTTGGCTCAAATACGAAGCTTCCGCCGCCGGAACTTGCCAGATAAATTTTAAATCCAGACGTTGGGTCTCCATTTACTATGGTACCATAGCTTGTGGTCGTTGTTGGATACGTTTGTTGTCCCCAAGCATCCGTTATTTCTTGCTCAAAATTGGTATAGGTGTAGTTCATTTTATAATATTCTGATTGTTCTTCCGACGTTGTAATATGATTAAAACAAACGTAGTCAATCAAAGCAACGAGTTCCTCAAAGCTATCTATATCTAAATCGGGAGTTGCATTTGGGTAGGCAAAGAAAGATGGACTTATTTCTTCTTCCCATCTGCCAAATAGCTCAATATCGGTATCGGGCATAACGTCAAAGAAAAATCGTGAATCTAAAGAATAACTAGACAATGTATACCAATTTATACTGCTGTTTTCTTTGCCTGGTACAATAGGATCATCGGGTTTGGAAATTTTTTCACCAGCTAGCTCACTTATGCTATCAAAATTATGCTCACCAACGGAGTTAAGGAGTATTGTATTAAGGCTTTCGTCAGTTATTTTGAAATAAATACTAGCTTGACCTATACAGTTGTTTTTTCCTGTTATCGTTAATGTCGCAACGTCGGTTACCTCAATATTCCCAGAATAGGTAATATCATAATTATCACTAGATATATAATAATCTTTGTCACCAATAGTAATTTTTGTCACCTCAGGTTCGCATGCCGTACCTGTATATTCGTATGTACTTCTGTTTAGCGTTATAGATGCCGTATCTAAATTTAAAGAATTTATAGAAAAATTGAACAATACGCTTCCCGTATAATTGCCTTTACCTGTAAGTGTTATTACGGCATTTTCCTGGCTCACGTTTATATTGTTGGAATAAGAAATATCATAATCGGTTTCAGTTAAAGCAACCGTCCCGCATTTTATGTTGCTAAGAGCGGGTGTAATTGCTGCGCCTGTATACGTATGTTCAGAAACGAGTAGCGCGGTAACTTCAGTTAAAGGTTTTGGGACAATCGTAAAAGTTTTAGACTTGCTTCCTGAATAGACGTCACCAACGGCAGTGACACTAACAGATGCAATGCCCGAATTAACGTTGTCGGCATAGCTTACAGTATAATGTTCGGCAGGGATCTCTATAGACATTATTTCAACTTTAGTAACATTTGGCGAAAAAGCGTCACCGCTATATGTATAGGTGTCGTTTTCTAGTGTAACTGTTGCATATATGAAGTTGGTGCCATCGTTCTCATTTTCTATGATGTTGTCGACAATAGGATTCATAATATTGTCAATAAAACTGCAAGATGTCAACAATATAGAAAAAAGAGCGATAGCTATTGCTATAAGGATGATTTTTTTGTTTTTCATAGTCATTACCCGTAATTCTTGAAATATAATTATTAATAATATTATATAATAACAAAAAAGGTGTGTCAATGTTACTATC
>DATFIH010000225.1:0-5901 GCA_035270205.1 Clostridia bacterium
TCTTCAAAAACAAAAACCTCATGACTGCCATAATTTACTTTAGTTGGATCGGTAACATTAATAATTGTTGAATAGCAAAAGATATTTTTATAATTAGGATATTGAGTTTTGTATGCGGTTATTTTATCTTCAGGTACAACAATATTTGTACCGTCCGAGATATTCATAAGTTCTGCGCCCAAAAAGTTGTAACTACCGTCATTTAAAATGTTATTTGCCTTTTGTGTTGTCAAATATAGGGTAATTTCTTTTAAATTGGCGCCATAGAATGCCCTATCGGCAATAAGTGTGCATTCTTCTTTCAAAACGATATCGCCTGTGCCATACATATATCCAAAATCCTCGTCGACACCAATTACAATAGTGTCTGCATAAAAGACAGCAAGCGCGTCATCTTGTGGGACAGTTGTACGGTAATTACTCTTGGCATTTTTATAAATGGCAGAATTGTCAAAAGCGTACTTATAGCACCTAGTTACGTTGTGCGTATTGGAAACTATACTAAGGTCGGGACAATTTAAAAATGCGCCCTCCAAAATTTCGGTAACGTTAGTAAAATTTATGTTATTTATCTTGGTGTGGGCAAATGCGTATTGCTTTATCACGCTTACTTTGGGACTGATATCGTCAAATGCAAGACTACTACATTTGTAAAAAGCAAACGCGCCTATCTCATATACGGTATCGGGCAACTCCATAATCGCAAGCTTTTCGCAAGAACTAATTTCTTCATCTTTATCATTTGTTTGTACGCCAAATGCGTTTATTCCTATCACTTCCAGTTCGCTATCACCGCCTGTAAAGTTTATTTCGGTCAAGTTTTTACATCCGGCAAACGCGCTGTCGCCTATTGTTTTATAACTATAAGGGATATTTACGATACTAATTTGGGCATCGCCATAAAAAGCATTGTCGGCAATTCCTGCAATGGGTGAGCCGTCTAAAGCCGTTTCGGGTAAATCCAAAACGCTATGAGCTAAATTATCATAAGTAAGTCCTGCGATTAGACCGTTGACTACGGTATATGCGGTTTCTCTTTCTTCCAAATATGAGTAAAGTATCATATTTTCATTAATTTCCATATTTGCATCGAATTTTACACTGCACGCTCTATCTATATACCAATGATGAACGATATACCCTTTCAAATAAGGCTCGGAACTAAAGATAGCATAGCCGCCTTTTACTATTGTCATCGGCATTCCATAATTTTCGGTAGTAAGCTTGGCTAATTCATAATTTGTAATAACAAAATTAATATTGACGGTATCGGCAAATTTTACGTTATTGGAATCATACTCGACATCGTTGCTAACGTAAAGCTTGCTTGTCGCTGACTTTTTACCGCTTGTTACTGTGATGTCGACCACACCTTCACGCAAAGTGATAATGGTGGTTTTGTCCTTAACTTTAGCAATCGTTATATTGCTGGTAGTCAGTTCATACGTTGTATCTTTTGGTTTAATATTTACTTCGGGAACAAATTCGATGCCGCTAATTACCGTATATTCTTCCGCAGAAAAAGACAGCTTATAGGCATTCTCACAACCGTATAAAGCCGTAAATATTAGCGTAATTATTAAAAAAAAGAATAGAACGCGATACTTTTTCATAGTGGTATTATATCATAATTACTTTACTATGTATATAGAAATTAGTGTAAATTGAATATCAAAAAGCTACCAATTTAAGTTTAAAAATATTTATTATTCTTCATAATAATATCGGTTTTTCTTATTTTTATTGGGGCGGAAAATCAGTACTATAATTACTGCAAGCACAACGCAAAGCCCTGAAATAATAAGTATTTTGGTAAGGTCGGACGTCTTTTCTATTATGCTATCACCAACTTGTTGGGGTTTGCCTTCTTCTGCCGGCAACGGCTTTTGCTCGGGGACAAAAGCAGGTATGACTAAGTTTGGTTGTGTGGTAAATTCGGCTCGTATATAACCGCAAGACTCGTTATATTTTACGTAATACCACATTTCGATAGATGGATATTTTCCTAAAAATATCAGACTTCCAGCGGTTGGCACTTCGATATCTGTTCCTGTACTGTCCATGGTCGTTTTTAAGTTAATTCCTGTAAATATTCGATATTTTTCGCCTACTTGCAAATCTTGTATCGTGCCTGTTGCAGTAGTGTGATAACCGACAGAAGAAACGATAGTTTTGTCCACCTTGCCCGGAATTCCGTTAAAGGTTACGTAATAATAGCTGTCATCTAAATTTTCAATTTTTGCATAATACGTTTCGGGCAGTAAAAATATTCTGTTACCCGTAGTTCTGTCTAAGAGCCAAACCTCACCTTCAATTACTATATAGGGAAAATCTAGCGCATAAGCGATATCCTGCGGAATAAACATTACAAAATTTATAAAGATTATTATTATAACTAGTGCAATCTTTTTCATTTACTCGTCCTTGTCAGTAAATGTAATTGTACCAAATATATATAATAAAAAATTGTTTTTTATTGTAACATAATAAGATAAAGTGTAAGGCTACACAATTTTAAAAAAATTAACTTTTGTTTTCGGAATAACGCTTTTTCCTTACAATTGCTATAAGCGATAATGATTCGATAAGTTCAGCTTTAACCATAACGTTATCGAGCATCAATTCTTTTTTCAATTCGTCAAGCAGTTGTAATTTTAGACGGCTTTCCGACAAGGATATAAAATCAACCATAATAATTCCGCCAATATTTCTAAGCCTTATCTGCCTGGCAATTTCCTTTAACGCAATCACGTTAGCGTGATAATGCGCGGTATCAATATCTTTATACTTGTGTCGGAACTTATGACTGTTGACGTCGACAACCGTCATTGCTTCGGTTTTGTCAAACACAATTTCGACACCTTCCACTTCTATCTTTCTTTCGTTAAGAGTAGCAAGTTCTTGATATATATCTTCAAATCCGTAAACTATTTCATCATCAGATAATGCAAACCGTTTGGCAACTTCTATACCTTTTTCCTCGTACAAAAATTGTATTTTCATATTGTTGGCGCCTTTTTTTATGACGTTTAAATACTTGTTATATAGTTCTTCAGCTTCATTTTTTATCAAATTATCGTCAACTTGCTCACATAACGAACGAAATACTATCCCAACTTTTTTATCTTCAAGCCTAATTTTTTTTAGCTCTTGCACTCTTAATTGGCTTATCTTTCGACTAAAGCGGTATTCTCCCACGTCGTTTAGCACAGTATAACGTCCTGCAATAGTCAAATTATCACTTACAGAACAACCTTTTTCCCCACATTCTTCTCTTAGTATCTGCACGATAATCATATCGCCTATGCGCAAACCGTCACGATATCTCAAAAGCGCGTTTTTGCTACGCCCGATATTGACAAAAACGCCCAACTGTTTAATTATTTTTTCCACCTTGCCAAGCACGATACTGCCAACAATCAAATCATTTTCTAGTTGGTAAAAATGCTCGACACGGTTGTTTTCCATTATCGCGACGTCGACACTTAATTCTTTTTTATCTATAAAAACTATCCTGCTCATATCAAACTCTTTATGTATTCGTCAGCTGTCACAAGTTTTTCTTCGTACATAACATATTGGTTAAGTCTTACCAAATCAGTATTTGTTAAATCCAAATCAAAAAGCTTGTTAAGTTCTTGCGCAACTAAGTCTATCCTAAGATTTATATTGCCGAACGCTTGCAATAAATATATACCTTCTGTGTCTATATCTGCCTTATAAATAAGCTCATTAGCTCGCAATGTTTTTTGCTCGCCTCTCGTTTTTGTAATTTCCAACGTTTTTAGCTTACTCAAAATATCTTGAGCAAAAGTGATTGCTTTGTCGCTTTTAATACGGTAATCGCTTGCCACCACCTTACCGCCTAAATTGGGGTTGGCATCTATTTTGTACGCTTTATACGCATATAAATAAGGCGGACAATTTTCGTTAAATAAACGCAAAATTTCTTCCGCTTGATAATTTTCATCAATATCTGCTGTCACCCATTCTTCTTTGCTTGCAATGCCAAAAGGAAGTGGTTGTGTCAGCTTTAAATTCATATGGCGGTTGTATCCTTTACTATAATTCACCAATATTCCTGCGCGTCTAAATGTACGGTTTAGACTCCTTAATATATCAGTATGGGCAACGTAAATGCCATTATCTTTCTTTTCAAAAGCTATAGTAATCATTTGCATCCCTCAACTGGGCGACATTTGCCCAAAGCCAATGCTCCACAACCATTGCATTGTTGTTTGCACATATTAGTAGTAATTCCTTTAAGCGCCAACTCATACTCAGACATAAAATACTTTTTTGTAACGCCATAATCTATGAAGTCCCAAGGAAGGTCTTCCGTTATCTCTCTTGCTCTTGTGTAGGTATATCCGTTTACATTATTTTCTTGTAATGCTTCTTTCCATTTATCGGGTAAGAAACGCTCCGACCAACTGTCAAAATAACAACCTTTATTATACGCTGACTCTATTACGTGACTCAAGCGTCTGTCACCGCGAGCAAATATACCTTCCATTACAGAATCTGTTGCGCCGTGCCAAGAATAGTGCACACCTTTAATCGTGAAAAGTTCTTTTTTAAGCATTTTTTGTTTACGGAACATTTCTTCTTCGCTTATCTGCTCCGCCCATTGGAACGGTGTACAAGGTTTGGGGATAAACATAGCTGTACTTACGTTTATAAAAATGTCCTTCCTTTGCGTTGTTGTTCTGTAAATATTTCTTATCCTTTTTACTATTTCCACAATTCCCATTACGTCTTCGTCTGTTTCTGTGGGAAGTCCTAGCATAAAATATAGTTTTACTGTGCGATAGCCTATCTCAAAAGCTACTTTCATAGAATTATCTATATCTTCATCGGTAATATTTTTATTGATAACGTTTCTTAGTCTTTGCGTTCCTGCTTCCGGCGCAAAGGTTAGAGAAGTTAGCCTAGCGCTTTGTATAAGATTTTTATTAAAACTGTCCAAACGCAAACTTGGCATTTGCAAAACTACGTTTTCTTTTTCCGTAATGTCCTTTAGCGTTGTAATAACTTCATTGATGTTGTCATAATCTCCGGTAGAAAGACTGGACAGGCTCAATTCGTCAAATCCGGTATTTTTAATAAGGTTTTTAGCTATGTTAATGACGGTTTCTTTTTCCCTATACCGTATTGGGCGATAATAAAAACACGCCTGACAAAAACGGCAACCTGCATAGCAACCTCTAAAAAGTTCTATAACGCCCCTATCGTGTACAATCTCGATATTAGGCACCAAAGGTTTTTGCGGATAGTGTGCATTCGACAAATCTTTAACTACGGCTTTTTGCACTCTGGTAACACATAATCCATTGACAGTTTTGCACATAGATGGCGCATATACTCCGTCAACTTTGCTAGCCTCTTCTATTATTTTTTGCTTGTTGCCCTTATACTTTATGGCAATTTCACAAATTTTTTCAATCGTTTCTTCGCCTTCTCCAATAACAAATATATCAAAAAAGTCGATTATCGGTTCGGGGTTGGCAGCAGACGGTCCCCCACCTATAATAATAGGATAGCTGTCATCTCTGTCTTTTGCCCTAAACGGTATTTTTGCAAGGTCGAGCATATACAAAATGTTGGTATAGCTTAGTTCATAAGGCACGGAAAAACCGACAATATCAAAATCACGCAGTGGTTTTCTTGTTTCTATACTAAATAGTGGTATGTCGTTTTCTTTTAAAATTTTGCCTAGGTCTACCCAAGGTGTAAAGCACCTTTCGCAAACAACTTCCGCCTTAGAATTCATAATATCATACAAAATGGCTATGCCCAAATTGCTCATAGCCACTTCATAAATATCGGTAAAACATAAACAAAACCTTAGTTTTGCCGCTTTTTTCATATCGGGAGTATTGTATTCTCCCCCGGTATACC
>DATFIH010000226.1:0-2570 GCA_035270205.1 Clostridia bacterium
GTATAGCTTATTATATATTAAACTTTTATCAATTTAATAAGCGGCTTTTGAATTATTATAGTTAATATAAAGTTTGCTGCAAGAATAATGCTTTGCTTTGAATATCTCATAACAAAAACTGCAGCTAGAGTTTTGCCTTTCGCTTTAAAATAGAACAAAAACAGTCCTATTGTATTTAATGGAATACATATCATAAAAACTAATAAGAAAGAAATTGTAGTAAGAGCAGAACTATATTTTTGGGTATCTATATTTCTTTTTTTGGCAATCCAAAATACCATTCCCGGAATTAAGCCAAGTAGACCGCTACTTATTAAAATAATAGGGTTTAATGCGCCTTTAGGTGCAATAATGCATCCTATCAAATCGCCTAATATTCCTGTCAAAAAACCTGCTAACGGATTGATGAAAGCGCCTGCAATAAATGCGGGGATATAGGCAAAGGATACGTTTAGCGCGCCTCCCCCTAATATCAGCGAAAATATATTTGACAATGAGCTAAGTGCAGTAAGCACCGCAGTATAGGCAATCACCTTGACACCCAATGTGTTTTGTCTTTTGTTCATAAAAATACCCTCCATGCAAGCGGAGAGTCCATCGAAAAAAAATAATATAAAACTATTTTCATAGGCAACGGACGCGGCAAGGTATCGCAGACTTATATTCTTTCGTTCGCAAACGACATCCCATTTTGCGACACTTAACGCACCTTACCTACTCTGCATTAATTTGATTAATTATATATTTAAAAAAGAGTTATGTCAAGCATAGCAACAGATTATTAACATATATTTTATTATGCGTAAATTAGCAGGCAATCTTAGCGGTGCCGTTGCAACGGTCGGAATATTTAGTATTTTCACAAAAATAATTAGTTTTATTTTTAAAATTTACTTATCAAGAACTCTAGGTGCAGGAGCAATAGGTTTGTACCAAATTTCTATATCGGTATTTTATTTATTTGCATCTCTTTCTTCAAGCGGTTTGCCCTTGGTTTTAAGTCGCAAAGTTGCTGAGGATATTGCTTTAAAGAAAAACAAATCCTATAACTTGTTTTCTACTGCCTTTATTATGGGACTGACAATATCACTTAGTACCGTGATATTTTTATGGATCTTCAGCAAATATTTAACATTTTTATTCTCCAATCCGTTGGCATTTCCACTATTTTTAATAATGATGCCAGCATTACTATCAACTTACATTTATAGTATAATACGAGGCTTTTTATGGGGGAAAAAAGAATTTACAATAATTTCCATAACAGAAACAATAGAAGAAGTCTTACGCATAGTTTTTTCAGTTATATTTATCAGCGGAGCTATAAGCACTCTTAGCGGAGAATATTCAATAGCCGTAGCGTTTGCTGTAAGCGATTTTGTAATTGCCATAATCTTGATATCCATATATTTTGCTAAGGGTGGCAAGTTTGAAAAACCTTCAAATTTTAAAGAGATACTTATACCGAGTATTCCTGTTACTTCTATGCGAATATTTGCAAGTTTAGTAGGTACACTAATAGCAATTTTATTGCCCGCAAGGTTACTTGTTTCGGGTATGACTTTAAGTGAAGCTACTGCAACGTATGGTCGTATTACAGGAATGGCTAACCCATTTTTGCTTGCCCCGAATGCAATTATCAGTTCACTTGCTATCGTTCTTATTCCGGAAATGAGCGCCAACTGTGCAAAAAAAGAATTTTCCAAGCTAAACAATCACCTTAGCAATGGTATAAATTTTTCACTGCTTATAAGCGGAGTTTTTATGGTTATATTTATTGCTCTTGGCGAAGAGATTACCACTCTTTTGTTCGAGGACAGAATTAGCGGACAATATCTTGAATACGCAGCCTTTATGATGTTGCCCATGTGTATCAATCAACTTACACAATCAGCCTTAAACTCAATAGGCAAAGAGTATAATTCCTTTATAAACTACATAATAGGTAATATCCTTATGGTTATATGTATTTATTTTCTACCAAAATATTTGGGAATATATTCCGTTGCTGTAGCCACAATGTTATGCTTGCTAGTAACCTCCACTTTGAACGTATTTGCATTGAATAAACATACGAATTTTAGTTTGGGATTTTTAAAATATCTTATTATGGTCTTGATTTTTGTACTGCTAAGTACCTTCTTTACTGAGTCTATCAACAACCTATTATACAGTCGACTTGGCATATTTGCCAATATTTTGTCGGGGCTACTAGGCATACTGATGTATGCTGGCTTGTGTTTGGCGACTAGACTTGTAGATATAAAAGGCTTTATGAAACTGCGACGGGCATAAAAAAGGCACACCTTATAGGTATGCCCTTTGTTCTTTAAAAAGTATTATCTTTTCTTCTTGCTTGTACTTTTCTTTTTAGTAACTACTCTTTGAACATATTTTGGTTTATCATCCGTATATTCTTTATCAACAATAAATTCTTCCTTGAATTGTTCGGGTTCGATAACCTTAATGTCCTTTTCAGCCCTTAAGATATTTTCTCCTTTAATTTCTCTTGGATGTTTCTTTTTCCATCTTCTTATCAGCATTACCACTATAACAACGATGATTATCAC
>DATFIH010000227.1:0-6097 GCA_035270205.1 Clostridia bacterium
TTGATTAAGAGTCAATTGCTCTACCAACTGAGCTAAAAGCACACAATAATGATAAGTAGTATTATAAGTAATTGCATTTTGTTTGTCAACTGATTTTCTTGTAAATTTCACATACTTAACTTATGCAGGAGGTGTTTTATATGAGAAAAAGAAGAAGACTAAAACGAAATGCCAGACCCATTGACAACCATAATATGGCAATGAGTTTGAAAGATTCAGTAGATACAACAAAAACTATGTATCATCCAAACGACGATAATATGTAACGCGGTTTAGTATAATAACAAACAAAATCTTATTTTTTTGAGGTTTTTTACAACTTTAATCCTTTACTTTATGATTAATATTATATATAATATAAATTGTAATTTTTTTTAAGGAATATGTTCTAATGAATCTCAAAAGAATTGAAGCATACGGTTTTAAGTCCTTTGCAGACAGGATGACGCTCACGTTTAATTCGGGTGTAACTTGTATTGTTGGACCAAACGGTTGTGGAAAGAGCAACGTAAGTGACGCTATAAGATGGGTGCTGGGTGAACAAAGCAGCAAAAATTTGCGTGGCAAAAGTATGCAAGACGTCATTTTTAGCGGTACACAAAGTCGTAAAGCAATGGGCTATTGCGAAGTAGTACTTGTTTTTGACAACACAAACAGAACCTATGCCATTGACGTAGATGAAATAACTATCACTAGGAAACTTTATAGAAGTGGCGAAAGCGAATATTTTATAAATAAGGATAAATGCCGACTTAAAGACATCGTCGACCTTTTTAGAGATACAGGTATAGGCAAAGACGGTTATTCCGTTGTTGGACAGGGCAGAGTAGATAGCTTTTTAAATGCAAAGCCCGAGGATAGACGTTCAATTTTTGAAGAAGCTGCAGGTATAAGCAAATACCGTGAAAAAAGAAAGGAAGCTGAGCGAAAATTGGAAAGAAGCGAAGATTATTTGCTGAGAGTACTTGACAAAATAGAAGTCTACGAAAAGCAAATTGCGCCACTTGAAAAGCAGTCAAAAGATACTTTAAGGGCAAGAGATCTACGTTCGCGGTTAAAAAATATTGAAGTCAATAATTTTATTTATCTAAGCAATCACACCTCGGAAGAAAAGGCTAAGTTATCCGAGCAATTAGAAGATGCCAATAAAAAGATTGCTACAAACGTAAGACAAAGAGATGTAATTGGGCTAAAGTTCCAAGCAAACGCCGACGAACTTCGCAATATGGAAACCTTAGGTGTAGAACTGAATCAGCGTAAAGTTGATTTGAGCGTGGCAATATCCGATCTTAACGGGGAAAAGAAAGTACTAAGCGAACGGTACAAAAATATGAAAAATGATTTGGATACTTGCGAGCGTGATATAAAGGAAAAATCTGCGGCAGTACTCAATTTTAGTGCGTCTATAGAAAGTTCTAACAGCGAAAAGCAAAATGTTATGAAGGAATTTTTCGAATCTAAAAATACCGAAAATACACTTAAAGAAGAACTGGAAAAGCTAAACAAAAGCGTGGAAGACCAAAAAAGAGAAATTGATACTGCCAACACTATGCTTTTAAGCTCAGCGGATATGCTTGGTGAAATCAATGGTGGAATTATCAAGTTAAAAACAGAAATCGACAATATTACCGCAACATCTGCTAATATAAAGGTGGAAAAAGAAGATAAACAAAGAGAACTTCAAGAAAATGCCAAACGCTTAAGCGATATATCAAAGGAAGTTGCAGAAGTAACGGCAGATAGAAATGAAAAGGCGGATATTAAAAAAGAATTAGACGGAAAGTATACAGACAGGCTGACTTTCCTTGAAGATAATCAAGATAAACAAGCAGAATTACGTGATACCATAGCAAAATTAAAAGCAAAACTCGACACCTTAAATAATTTTAAAAATCAATACGGAGGTATGGAGGATTGCGTAAGGTATCTTGTCAACCATTCGGATCCCAACGTTAAAAACAGAATACACGGAGTGCTGGGCAATATGATCAGCGTAGCTCCGCAGTATGCAACAAGCGTAGAAATATCGCTGGGCGCAAGCATAAGCAATATAGTTGTAGAAACAAGAGAAGATGCGGCATTTCTTATAGACACACTCAAAAAAAGCAACATTAAAGGCAGGGTTACAATACTTCCTATCGAAGCAATGCGCCCAAGACCCTTAGAAGATAGATATATGGAAGCTTTGGATGAGGTCGGTTGTATAGGGATAGCGGCAGATTTGGTAAAGTATGATAGAAAATATAGACGAGTTATAGAAAATTTGTTAGGCAGAGTAGTAGTAACGGAAGATACGTATACTGCCAACCGTTTAGCTAGCAAGTATTCTAACGGTTTCCGTATTGTAACTTTGGATGGCGAATTATACGCAAATAACGGTAGCATAAGTGGTGGAAGCCGCGACAAGGGCGGAGCGCATATGCTTAGTATGGATTCTGACATATCAGAATGTAAAAACCAACTAGAAAAACTGTTAAAATCATATGAGATAATATCAAGTGAAGTTGAAGAAGGCAAGAAAGAAATGCGGGATATGGAGTCTGCCAGCGGAGTACTTCAAAACATTATTCAAAAGCTAGAGAAAGAATTGGGAGTAATGGAGCAAAGAAAGCTTAACTACTTAGATTCTTGCCAAAAACTAGAAGATGAGATTGCCAAGATTACTGCAGTAATGAAAGAAAATGATAAAGAAATTGCTTTTAAGAAGGATTTGTATGATATAGAAAAGAATAAAGGCAGTGATACAAGCACTAAAAGAACGGGCGCAGATGAACTAAGACTGGCTCTAAGAAAAGAGCTTGAGGATAGAGAAAACGCGCGAAATAAAGCCAATAAGCATTTTACGGAGATGCAATTTAAGGTAAATAGTTTAGAAAGAAAACTTGATGATATAGAAAAGAGTATTTCTACCAATAATCAAACTATAAAAAGATTGGATACAGAAATTTTGGAAACACGCTCAAGATATACAATACTCAGCGCGGAATTTGACAGAATTACCAAAGAGATAGAGCGAATGAACGTAGACGACGCTAATAATGAAGAACTTACAAAATTACAAAATCTTATCAACGAGAACCAAGAAAGAAGAATAAAGCTTAATAATGAGCAAGAATATTTTCGTAAAGAAGAACAAAAGTATGCCGATATACTCGGTGCATTAAAGGCAAAACAAGGACGTTTAGAGGTGAGTATCGAAAAAATCGATTCGGAACTTAACGCAATAACGGAAAGAGTCAAAGAAGAATACGAACTTGACTATGAAAGCGCATTAGAGTTTAAAGATGAAGAATTCGACAATACAAAAGCAGCGGAACGGTCTAAAGTTATTAAAAGAGAACTAGCATCTCTTGGTGAAATTAATGAAAGAGCAGTAGAAGACCTTGCTGTTATGAGCACGGAATACATAGAGCTTAAGAAAAACTATGAAGATGTAACCGCGGGTAAAGCCGATTTGGAAGCGACGATAAAGGATTTGACTAAAAAAATGGAAGAAAACTTTACGGATAGCTTTGAAAAAATAAAGGTTAATTTTGCTGAAGTATTTACCGAATTATTCGGTGGCGGAGTGGGCAAACTGGATTTAGAAATAACTAAAGGGCAAAGCGTGCTGGACGCGGGTATAGATATAAGCGCGGAACCGCCCGGCAAAAAACTTAAGAATATAGATTTGCTTAGTGGTGGAGAAAAAGCGCTAACGGCTATTGCGATAATCTTTGCAATAATCAAACTTCACCCTATGCCATTTTGTGTACTTGATGAAGTGGATGCTCCGTTAGACGAAACAAATGCCAACAGATATGCAAAATATTTACGTAAGTTTTCTAAAAACACACAATTTATTATTGTTACCCATAGAAAACCTACAATGGAACTGGCAGACGATTTATACGGAATAACCATGCAAGAAAAGGGAGTAAGCAAATTCTTTGAAGCAAATATGACCGATGCATTAAAATATGTAAGCGCAGGAGGCTAAGGTATGGGAATTTTTGATAAAATTAAAGAAGGTTTAAGAAAGACCAAAGAAAATATATCCAAAAAGTTTTTTGAGCTATTTAAAGCAAAAGAACTAAATGAAGATTTTTATGAGAATTTGGAAAATGCTCTTATTGGCTCAGATATGGGTATAACAGCGACAATGCAGATAATTGGTAATTTGAAAGAAGAGGTATATAAAAAAAAGATAATTAATCCATTGGATGCAAGGGAATTGCTAAAACAAATTTTACTCGATAGTATCGATTATGAAATTCCCGAGTACAGTTATCCTCTTGTTATAATGATAGCTGGAGTTAACGGAGTGGGCAAAACTACAGCAGTAGGAAAACTTGCAAACTATTTTAAATCTATAGGCAAAAGCGTAGTTATTGCGGCGGCCGATACATTTAGAGCGGCAGCAAGTGAGCAACTGGAGATATGGGCAGAGCGCGCAGGCGTGAGAATAGTTTCTCATACTGAGGGCAGTGACCCAGCAGCGGTTGTTTTTGATGCTATTGGGAGCCAAAAAGCAAAGAAAACCGACGTTGTTTTGGTCGATACTGCCGGAAGATTGCACAATAAGAAAAACCTAATGGAAGAACTGAAAAAGATTAATAGAGTAATCGAAAGAGAGTTGCCAGATGCCGATCGCCGTAATTATATAGTGCTTGATGCAACAACCGGACAAAATGCGGTAAGTCAGGTAGAAATATTTAATGAGGCTGTCGATATCGACGGAATAATACTTACCAAACTGGACGGTACAGCAAAAGGCGGAGTAGTTATGGCAATCAGCGCAGAATATGAGATGCCTGTTGTTTACGTTGGCGTTGGAGAAAAAATAGATGATTTGTTGCCTTTTGACGCGGCAGACTTTATTTCGGCAATTTTATAAAAAGCATAATTATATAAAGGAGAAATATAAATGGAAGAAGTTTGGTTATGGTTACGTTCATTTTTTGAATCTACTGGCATCAACATTGTAACTGCATTGGTTGTACTGTTTGCAGGACTTACAATTGCAAAGTTGATTTCCAGAACTAGTAGAGTTTATTTGCAAAAAACTCCTATGGAAAGTACAACTATATCGTTTGTAATATCTATTATAAATTTTGTGTTATACCTAGTTATAACGTTTTCTTGCATAAGTATTGTATTCCCCGACGCATCAACCGAGCTTATAGCAATATTGGGTACTGCGGCAATAGCTATTGGACTTGCTTTGCAAGGAAGTTTATCAAACTTTGCAAGCGGAATAATAATAATATTTACAAAACCTTTCAAAGAAGGTGATTACGTCGATATTGGAACTTTGGCGTCAGGTACGGTCAAATCGATAGGATTGCTTCATACTGAAGTTCTTTCTATCGACAACCAAAAAGTAATACTTGGCAACAGTAACGTTATAAACAGCACTATTACCAATTACAACGCAAAATTAACAAGACAGCTAAACTTTACGATTAACGTAAGCTATGGCTCAGATATTGATGAGGTTAAAAAAATACTGTTTGATATTGCCAATAACCATGAAAAAATATTAAAAGTGCCCAAACCGCTTATAAGACTGTTAGAGCTTGGCGAAAGCGCGCTAGTTTTTAGATTTAGAGCGTGGGTAAACACATCGGAATATTGGGGAGTTTATTACGACATTCAAGAGACTGTTTACAAAACCTTCCAAGAAAAAGGCATTGTTATTCCTTACAAGAAAATTAATGTATCCTTAACCGACAAGGAGGATAAGTAGTATGAAAAAGAAACTGTTTAATACATTAACCTTAATAGGTTTTATTTCGTTTGCTTTATTTATTGGGCTTTGTCTTATAGAATTTTTTAGTTTTAATTCGCTATGGATAAAATACGTACTACTTTTCAGCTTGCTATTGTTATTTATAGGACTTAGCAACACCTTTAAAAAGTTTACTGATTATAACGAAGGCATGGCTTGCCTAAGACGCGCAGTAAGAAGCCTTAACGTTATTAAAGGCAGAGATATTCGCAAAATTAATTACGTTAGAATTATGAGTGTCAAAAATCAGTTGGTAAATGCCAAACTATATATAGGAAACGTAGTCGACAAATTCGACCTATATGATTTAAAAGTACATTTAGAAAG
>DATFIH010000228.1:0-2078 GCA_035270205.1 Clostridia bacterium
ATGTATTTTCATAGACGGCAAACCACCGAGAGCCGTTAAAACATCTCCATCTGAAATTGTTTCAGCTTCTTCCAAACTTTTACCTTTTGCCAAAACAGAAGTCATACTGGCTGATGCTATAGCAGCGCAGCAACCGAAAACCAAATATCTAATTTCTTTTATTGTATTGTTATCTACTTTTAGGAACATCATTAGCGAGTCTCCGCAAGAAGGATCTCCGTATGCTCCTATTGCGTCAGCGTCTGGCATACTTCCTACATTTTGGGGGCACATAAAATGCTCCATCGTCTTATCCGTATATTCCATTATTTATCTTCTTCTATAGTGTTTTTTCCATATTGATGCCTTCTGCAACCCATTCCTCCACACTGTCCTCCACGACCGTCGCAAAGCTTGTATTCTCCGCCTTCTATGATTAACGCCTTACCATTAACAAGCGAATCAGCTATCTTTTTTCTAGCATCTTGATATATTGCCTGAACGGTGGTGCGCGCAATATTCATATTTTCTGCGCACTCTTCCTGCGTGAATCCCTCAAAATCTATAAGACGGACAGTTTCGTATTCGTCTATTGGCATAATAATAAAATCATTCACATAACCATTTAGAGGTCCATAGCGATTTACTTCAGGAAGTCCGCATACTTTTCTCCACTTTTTAGGTCTTGACATTTTTCACCTCATATATTAGCAAAAACACTTAGGGCGTCCCCTTGTGTCTCTGCTTTATCTATTGTTTCAATTGCTTGTTAATTTCTTCCAGCCTCGTTTCCAAAATTGATTTTTGCTCTATCAAAAAACTTCTGTTGTCAATCGCAGCTTGAGTATTATTAACTCTACGACAATTATATCCGCGACCTAAACCTAAGCCTAGACCCATACCTTTTTCAAATGCTCTGTTTGCACTATTGCATGTTCCGAGTCCTCTGCCCGTTATCGCGCCTTGTCCCATTGGACCAGTTCCATCTCTTCTTGGCATAATAATCACCTCCTACATGTTTATGACATATGTCAATTACTATTATACACAGTTTCTGACATTTGTCAATAACTTTATGAGTTTCACTTAAAATATTTTTAGAGAGAATAGACAAAAATATAAAAATCCATAATAGTGCAATTTCTATTTCAAATTTATGGTAATTTACCAATTTGATGTTGGTACATAAAAATAATTAATGCTTTATGACTAATACGCTTATGACGGCTCCTTGTTTTCTACACGCAATGTTATATATCCACCGTCTGCGTTTGCGTAAGCCCTTATGCAAATATAATAAAAGTCGCTTTTGCTGGAATAGCCTTGCGCTAAATTTGGATTATCGTGAATATCCTTACTATTGACTTCGCTATAACCTGTCAACACATAGACACACGGCGTCAAGGAAAGCGTGATGCCGTGTTTTCTTTTGCCCATATGCCTGCCTTTTACCAATCAAAGCGGGGGTTTTGCTGTAAAAGAAGGTTTTTAACTGCCTTGATAAGCTCTTTTCCCTCTTTTTTGCCTTTTGATGTTCTTTTTATAGTGTCGTCCTCTTGCACTTTTTAGTTATCGAGATTCCAACTGTTTGAATTCCTGTTTGAAAAAAGCATGGAAATCAAAAAATCGCAAAATCAAAATTTTAATCAAGTTTTTTCAAAATAATCACCAAAAGCGACAAAAACGACAGGTTTTGCTCCTGCCGCCGTTGTTTTATATTGTATGTTATATTTGCTCATCTTTTTATAATTTAGAGGTTCAAGCCCCTTATTCTGCACTCAAACACCTAAATCCGCCTTGACCTCGGTGCCGCCACTGGTAGTATATTGAAACAGGGAATTAGGTCTCAAATCGCTTTGCATCAAGATGATAAAGACGGATATGATGAGGCATATAGTGATTATGAATAAATACATCACACATATAAGTTAAGAAAATGTAAGTATAAAACAACATTTATAGATTACAAGAACCAAACTTAAAACTTAAAATAAATAACCCTGATGGTTTTTTAATCATCAATGGGTTGTTTATGATATAATATGATATAATATGATATTTGGAGGAAAATATGAAAAGAAAAATAGTTTTATTATTAC
>DATFIH010000229.1:0-3093 GCA_035270205.1 Clostridia bacterium
ATGCTAATGCTTTTTTATCCGCGCGCTTGGGTTAAATATTGACATTTTTGCTAATTCTCTATTGAAACGATAACGTTTTTATGCTAAAATAGTATTTAGTATATTTCTAAAGGAGCGATAAAGATGCAAAAAACTCATTGGTACAAGAATGCGGTTATATATCAGATATATCCTAGAAGTTATTACGATACCAACGGTGACGGAATAGGTGATCTAAAAGGTATCACAGAAAAATTGGATTATCTGAAAGAATTGGGCGTAAACTGTGTATGGCTAAGTCCTTGTTACAAATCTCCCAATGCGGATAATGGCTATGATATAAGTGATTATCGTGACATAATGGACGACTTTGGCACTCTTGATGACTGGAAAGAAATGATTAAGTGTATGCATGAGCGTGGCATAAGACTAGTTATGGACTTGGTGGTAAACCATACAAGTGATGAGCATAAATGGTTTGAAGAAAGTCGCAAAAGTATCGACAATCCCTATCGCGATTATTATATTTGGCGAAAAGGGAAAGGAAAAAATGGAAAAAAACCACCCAACAACTGGACATCACGTTTTGGCGGTACTGCTTGGGAATATGATGAAACTACCAAAGAGTATTATATGCACCTTTGGGCAGTTAAGCAGCCTGATTTAAACTGGCACAACCCTAAGGTAAGGCAAGAAGTCCACGACCTAGTGAAGTTTTGGTTAGATTTAGGTGTAGACGGTTTCCGATGTGACGTTATAACTTACATTTGTAAAGTTATGCGCTCTGACGGAAGTATCCCTGACGGCAAGTGGAATATAGCAATCAGAGGCGATGAGTATTTTTTACACGGACCTCATATCCACGAATATTTGCACGATTTAAACAAAGAAGTTTTGTCCAAATATGACTGTATGACCGTTGGAGAAGCGGCAGGAGTTACCATAGAACAAGGCTTGCTCTATACCGATGAAAAGAGGGAAGAACTTGATATGGTGTTCCAATTTGAGCATATGGGTTGTGATATGATAATGGATATGATTCCTAAAAAGTTCAACTTTGTCAAGTTTAAGGAAGTTATGGGCAAGTGGCAAAAAGAGTTGTACGGCAAGGGATGGAATAGTCTTTATTATGAAAATCATGATCAGCCAAGAAGTTTGGGCAGATTTACAGGCGACTTTGGCGATAAGCGAAAAGAAGCTGCAAAAATGCTGGCGGTATCACTTCATATGCAGCAAGGCTGCCCCTATATATATCAAGGTCAAGAGCTAGGTATGACCAACGTAAAATTCAACAAGGTATCGGAGCTTAGAGATCAACTTTCATTAAATATTTATGAAATGATCAAATTTATACCTTTTATTAAATCTATATTTTTGGCTATAATGAATAAGCGTAGCCGTGACCATGGTAGAGTACCAATGCAATGGAATGCCGAAAAAAATACTGGCTTTACGACAGGAACACCCTGGATTGATCCCAACAAAAATTATACCGAGATAAACGTTGAAGAAAGTTTGGCAGACCCTGACAGTGTATTTTATTTTTACAAAAAACTTGTTGCTTTACGTATAGATAGTGACGTAAGCGATATCATAAAAGATGGTAAGTATGATAGCTACTATGATAATAGCAAAGACTTATTTGTGTATACGCGAACGCTAGGCGCAAGAAAGTTGGTGGTAATTTGTAACTTTAAAAATAAGGACGTTAAGTTTAAAGTACCTAAGGATTTCATAGGCAATAAAGCTAAAGTGATTATTCACAACTATAAGGAAGAACGGACACTCAAAGATATGATATTAAAACCGTATGAGGCAATAGTCTTTGAGATATAAAAGTTTACAAAAACATCGTCCTTCCTAGATAGGAAGGACTTTTTATTACATAATTTAATGCAAATAGGAGATTATTAAGGTGAAAATATTGTATTTTTCCGGCACAGGCAATTCTTATGCTACAGCAAAACTGATTGCAGGGCGTGAAGGAATGTTATTTAATATGGCAAATAGTGTGGTAGAAACGATATCTGATGAATATGTTGGCATTGTGCTGCCTTGTTATTGCAACGATATACCAGACAAGGCAAGAGAGTTTTTATCTAAGGTAAAGATTGAGAGCCAGTATATTTTCGCAATAGTTACTTGTGGCGCTTCTGCAGGCAATTGTTTTGTTAGCGTGAGCAATATTTTAAAGGAAAAAGGTCTGCAACTGTCTTATAGAAAAGCGTTAGTGCTACCCGATAGCTGTATAATTTTTGCGACCAAAACAGAAAAAGCAAAAAAATTACTTGCATCGCATAAAGAGAAAGTAATACATATAACCAAAGAATTAAGCGAAAAAGTCACGATGACGCAATTAAAGGATAAAAAGACACCGTCAACTGGCACAAAAATGTTGTGGAAACTTTTTGACAGTGTATATAAAATAAATGATAAAAAAACAAATGGAAGGTGTTGTTCGTGCGGAAAATGTGTGGGCTATTGCCCTGTTAGGAACATTTCAATGAAAGATGGAAAGGTAATTTTTGGCACAGCGTGTCAAAATTGCTTTGCTTGTATTCAAAGATGTGATAAAATGGCTATTCAGTTTGGAAAAATACAAGTGAGTAATCCAACAAGATATTATCACCCTATTTTAACGGAGGAAAATTAAAAAATGGCGATTTTAGAAATCAACAATGTCACCAAGATATATACGTCTAGTAATAAATCGAAAATAGTTGCGGTAAATGACGTTTCTTTTAAGGTGGATGAAGGTGAAGTGGTAGGTTTTATAGGTCCAAACGGAGCGGGAAAATCAACCACCTTAAAAATTATTACAGGACTTGCAAAAGCAAATTCGGGAACTGTAAAAATAAATGGACACGATATTGTCAGAGAAAGAGTTTTAGCGATGAAAAACGTGGGCGCAATAATTGAAAGTCCCGATATCTACCTAGATTGGACAGCGCTACAAAATATGAAATATTTAGCCAGCATATCAAGTATTGAAATGCCCGACGAAATGAATGGATTTACACCCAAAGAAATTATTGCAAACCGCATTGACGAATTGCTTAAACTAGTGGGGCTTTACGATCGTAGAAAGGGTAAAGTAAGTACCTATTCATTAGG
>DATFIH010000230.1:0-4262 GCA_035270205.1 Clostridia bacterium
TATTCTCCTTTTTATTCCTTATTAGTATCTATAGCTACATATATCTAGCTATTTGTTAAAAATTCGCTAAATTCTTCTTTGTCTTTTAGGCAAAATTCATTAGCATTGGTTATGCGTTCGCCTTCCGTTGTGGTTTCAAAAAACGCATTTTGTAAAATACTGTTGATTTGTGCTACTCCAAACACTTTCAAATAAAAGCCATTTATATTGATAGGTTCCTTTTTGCTATCGCCATAATGGATTGCATTGGATATTCTCGCTTCGCCTTTCAAACAGTCATCGCAAAAACCGCTATATAATTCGCTTGCCCACTCTCCGCACTCCTTGCACTTGACAGCTTCGACATAAGTACCGCCGCAAGAGCAGTCATCGTCCGTGTATGTATATCCTTGCTTTCCGCTTTGGAAACCGCCGATATGCTCGTATTCTTCTTTAAGTTCACTGCGGGTATCTCCGCACTCTTCACAAATGTACATTTCTTACCTCCTTACTTTTGCCCCTTGCCTTTACGGCTTTCGATGTAGTAGTCATAATCTTCTAAAGCGACCATTCCGCTTATCTGCCAAATATCGCTAACAGCTTTAATTTCCCGCATTTTCTTGTATGCCGTATCTTGTTTACAGTCTAAAATTGTCATTATATCCTTAACCGTTAAAACTTGCTTTGTTACCTTTTCCATAATCACTCCTCTTCAAAACTGTCTATTGCCTGCTGCAAAACGGCAAGTTTTTTTGTAATTGTTACCAGTCTTAAATTTATTTCGTTCAACTTATCAAGTATCTCATTCATCTATCCGCCTCCTTATTAAATCAAACTCTAGTAGCATACCGTTGACCGCAAATCTATCCTCATTAGTTGTTATAACGATACCGATTTTGTCGGCTCGGCGGTTTATCGGCACCATTTGCGCTTTGCAAGACGCATTAATGTTGTTTACAACGTCAGTATCAAGCTTTGCTGTGAGCGTAAGCGGTGAAGTAGAACTTATGTAAATTCTTTTAAGTACCTTATCTTTGCTCAGTGTTTCAAAGTTTGTCGTTGGACTAACCCATTTTTTTAACAATGTTTTCTCAAACATCTTGCCATTTTCTGTAACGACTCCCACAATTCCCCAACGCGCATAGTTGTTAAAATAAACAAACAGTTTGTTGGTATTAATAGTGCTAACAGGCATAAAACCTTTAATATCCGCGCCTCTAAATATGCTTACTTCGCCTAAATCCATATCGCAAATGATTATTGCATTGTTTTCCATATACGTACCGACATAGTTTTCATCTCCGACTAAATTTTCATCTGTCGTAATCTTTGTTGCAAAATAGTATTTTCGATTAAAATAGCACGCTGTTGCGCTCTTATTGTCGCTTATTATCGGAAAAATGTTTCTCAATATTTTTTTACATATATAACCGTCAAAACTGTGAAACCCGTCATCTGCGCAAAATACAATTCTATCACCGCAAACAACTACTGTTTTATCGTATATCCTGCTATCACCAACGTACACTTTAGACAAAGCAAATTCCGTTTGATCAGCGTATGCGGTAAGTTTGTATATTGCATATTCACGAAAGATATAAAGGCTGTCTTTAAAGCTCACTATCCGCTTTACCATTCCGCCTTCATCCGTCATCGTTATATATCCGCCCTCTGTCAACCCATTATTCCAATTTGTCGGGTCTAGTAGCGCGCTAAAATAAATTCGGCTTGATTCGTTTACTATTCCGTAAATTCTACCCATATGCACACAAGCATCGCTAAGGTTGGGACAATTAGTCACATTAATTATATCAATTCCGTCATACAGTATCATTTCGCCAATGTCGCTAACCCCTATAACGTAATCGGTGTTGTCTGCGTAGTAGTTAAAAAATGTTACGTTCCGGGATTCAAAAGTCATCCCCTCTATCGGTCGCAATTGTGGCATACTCAAACTGCCTTGGTATACGCTATTATCGTGCAAAAGCGCAATAATTCTATCATTTTTCACCTTGTTTTGATAATCAAAATGCTTATAAAAATACATCTTAATTATTTGTTTGTTATTAATAGATATCGTAGGAAAGTTACTCCCGTCAAAGTTTGGTTCTTCGATACCTATGCCACTTGTCAACACTCCGTTTCTAATAGCTATGTTATAACCGTAAACGGCATAATTTAACGGCAACAAATCTTCCTTGCTTTCTGCATCAATTCCAGAAAACATCTTTATCGGATAACTGTATCTAGTAACGTTTTGCGTCACCTCATTTCTAAAATACGGTCTTCTCATAAGAACCTCTTTACCTTTAATTCTATTGACTTTTGTTTTCTGGTAAGATTAATAATCGATGTATCGTACCTGTTTTTGTAAAATGCCGCCTCATCTATAAGTCCCGAACGGTAAAAATATTCGGATGCAACACCGTTAGCGAGAACGTAAGGAGTAAACTGTGGAGGCAATATAACGTTGTCATTAACGTCAAGTTCTTCCCCGTGGTAAACGTATTTTACCGTTGCTTTTCCAGAGCAAGAGTCTGTTGTAACAAAGTTAGGATAAACGGAAAAACTAACATTTACCCCGTCTTTTTGTACGCTTATTACATCCTTAACAAGTTTGGAAAATGAAGAAAAGTCAGCCTTGCCATCTACAAACGTAATCTCCTCTTCTTCTTTTAGACGCACGTATTCTTCGATAAGCTCTAGGTATATCATATTTCCGCACCTTATCAGTTTATTGAGTTTCGGGCTTATTGTATCCACCTGTATTTCGTCGTCGCAAATTATCCCGATAGCTTTTTCCAGTATGTCTCTAAATATCAAAATAGCTCCTTTATGCAAATAATTTGCATTTAATTACTGCGTATTTTCATTTTGCCCTAACATATATTTCTTGTCGGGCCTTTGGCGGAGCTTACATTTTTCAATAAGCTCCGCCAATTTTCCCATTCTTACAAAAATTCCGACACCTTGTTTTCAAACTCGTCTTGCGCTCTTTTTATGCTGTCAATATTTACTTTCTCGTTATGCCTATCTATCTTTTCGATGATTTTATCAAGGTTTTCTATCCTTGTTTCATATGCGTAGTCAAGCGCTCTAACGTCCAGATTAGGATAAGGAAAATTCAGTTGTGATTTTTCACCTAAATACAGCTTATACAAGCTAGATGCAGTATCATAAAATATTTGATATCTGCTATCAATTTCTTTAATTCTTGTCGCAATATCGTACAAATCGTTGGTAATTTTTATAAGCATTTTTTCTTTCCTTTTTACTCGATAATCTGCAATTTTGATTGCGCAAACGGACGTTTGCAAAGCAGGTTGGCGTATTTCACTAGGTGAGCTACATAGTAAGGACTGCCTTCTGCCGGCAATAATATATGTCCGTCTATTCCCGTTATCCAGTCCCAATCACCAAGTTGCGCTAGCAAATAATCGTTAGAATTTAAGAAATACATCGTGTTGCTTTCTACAAATTTATCGGCATAAACAGGCACACCATTATAACTCAACGCCTTAAAACCGCCGTCAAGATTTAAATAATCAACGTTGCTTCTAATATCACGCAAATGGCTCAAATATTTTCTTCTCATATCGTAGCTTGTGATTATAAAGTCGATTAAACTTCCGCTCTTTTCCTCTACTAAATCAATAGTTGCCTGAATTTTATCGCAAGTAAGTTCTATTTCTACAACAGTCTCAGGCTTAAAGTAAGGATAGTCAACTGTACTTATACCGTAAAGCTTATTGGCAACTGTTGGATTAAAAATATAATCCAATCCGTTTAACTCTTTATTAAGCGAATTTTGCACTGTCACGTATCCATCAAGTAACGCATCTGCAAATTCTGTATCAAAAGCTACAGTGTTTGTAAGATAATCAACGCCAATTACTGTTGCGCCCTTATTTGCAATATCCCCTTCCTCCGTGTAGATGTCCACCACCATACCGGGAGTAAAGTTGCGTGAGCTGTCCACAGAAATCACATTGCTATCTTGGGAAGCTATTGTTGCAAGCTTGCCCTCTCCGTTTTGGAAAAGCATTCTGTTAAAGTTGTATTTTGCGCTTGATATCAATGCTTCCAATTCGCTTTGGAACAAATTAACCGCATCAGAAGGTGTATTTTTGCTACATCTTAACGCTTTATCGCTTATTTGCAAAGTTCCGTAGATGTTGGCTAGGTCTGCTGTAAAATTAAGTATACGTGCGTTGTCCGAGGTTGGATACGCCTCTATTTCCGCACCGCATCCCACGCTACCGCTTATACCCATTCTTGTAGGA
>DATFIH010000231.1:0-2510 GCA_035270205.1 Clostridia bacterium
CTGCGCAAGTTATAAAAGTTCCAATGCTATTTGCAAAAAAGAGTCAAACCAAAAATTTATCAAACAGCGTTTATAGCGCTAAAGTAATGTCATATACACACGGAAAAGTATATGACATTTTTGTTTCAAAAGAATATTTGAAACCAACAGATAACGTTCTTATTATTGATGATTTTTTGGCGAATGGCGAGGCTTTACGCGGATTGATTAGTCTGATTGAACAAGCGGGCGCCCATCTTGTTGGGTGCGGGATTGCAATAGAAAAAGGATTTCAAGGCGGCGGTGATACATTAAGACAGCAGGGCATTAAGGTGGAAAGCCTAGCGATAATTGACAGTATGACCGATGATAGTCTTGCTTTCCGTCCTTAACATCTACTAAAATTTTATAAAATAAACAAAAAAATTGGAGGTATTGAAATGAAAAAAGTATTAGTATTATTACTAAGTCTTGTACTCGTTGTTGGATGCTTAGCAAGTTTTGCCGCATGCGCAAACAATGACAAGTATGACCTAACCGTCGGAGCTATCTATATAGGTGGACAAGACGAAACTACTGGCTATACTGCAGCTCACGCTAACGGTATCAAAAAAGCTATAGCAAACCTTGAAACAGAAGGTTATAAGGTGAATTTTGCAGTTGTTGACAACGTTGCTGAAGATTATAACGATGTTGCTGCTGCTTGCGATACACTTGCTGGCAAAGGTTGCGATATAATTTTTGGTATAAGCTTTGGATACTTAAATGCTATGGATGATAAGGCTAAAGAGTATCCTAACGTAGTATTCTCTCACGCTACCGGTTATCTTTCAAACGATACCAACTATAATAACTATTTTGGCAGAATATACCAAGCTCGTTATCTTTCAGGTATTGCTGCTGGTCTAAAGAGTTTAACTATTGAAGCTACTGAATCAGTAGATCCAAATAGCATTGGATATGTTTCTGCTTGGGGTTTAGAATATGCTGAAACAACTTCAGGAATTAATGCTTTTGCTTTAGGCGTACAAAGCGCTAATCCTAACGCTACAGTTTATGTAAAGACAATAAACACTTGGGGCGACACAACATTGGAAAAACAAGGAGCTGAATATCTTATCAATACTCATAAATGCTCTGTTATTTCACAACATTGTGATAGCGCACAACCTCAAATAGTTGCTCAAGAAAAGGGCGTATTTGGATGCGGATATAACACAGATATGACATCTGATGCACCGCAAGCTCACTTAACTGCTCCTATATGGAACTGGCACGTATATTATCAAGAAGCTATGCAAGCAGTTATTACTGATGCATCTACCTATATGACCACGGTTGGTAACTACTATGGTGGATTAAAGGAAAACTTTGTTGATATCAGCCCATTATCTGCAAATTGCACAGATAAAACAGCTATAATAATAGAAAATGTTAAAAATCTTATTATTGCTGGAGATTGGGACGTATTCACAGGAGAAAAATTATCCTATAATTTGGAAACTGGCGAAATTGTTAGAACAAGCGCAGCTATAGGAACTCTTGTTACTGCAGAAAAGGAAGCAGACAATTTTGTTTGTGGTGCAAATGACAAAACTCCTGACTATGTAATCACAGGTACAATGAATACTTGGGTTGCTGGTGTTGATGGACCCGAAGCTGTTAAACAAGACGCTGAATAATTGAGGTAAAAATGGCAACAGCAGAATATGCTATTGAACTAAAAAACATTAAAAAAACATTTGGCAGTGTTGTTGCCAACAATAACGTTAACCTAAACGTCAAGCAGGGCGAGATTCTCGCCCTGCTTGGTGAAAATGGGAGCGGTAAAACTACTTTAATGAATATGCTATCGGGCATATACAAACCAGATAGCGGTGATATTTTTGTCGATGGCAATAAAGTTGCGATATCGTCTCCCGAGGACAGCAAGCGACTTGGCATAGGCATGGTGCATCAGCACTTTAAACTGGTAGACGTGTTTAGCGCGGCAGACAATATCTGGATGGGTATTGAAAAACCAAAATATAATTTAAAAGAAAAAATAGCCAATATCAAGAAAGAAAATTATACAGGCATAAAGAAAAAGAAATGGATTTTTACATTAAAACAATTTGGTAAAATTACATTGGAAATACTTAAATGTATTGGTTTTGAGATCAAAAATCAACTATTACTTAAAAACCGCTTTGATATAGTAAAAAACGTAGCGGAAAAATTCGGGTTTGATATAGACCCTAGTAAAAAGGTATACAATATGGCTGTTAGCGAAAAGCAGACCATTGAAATTATAAAGGTGCTCATTTATGGAGCAAAGACCATTATTTTAGACGAACCTACGGCAGTTCTTACCGTTCAGGAAATAGATAAGTTGTTTAAAATTTTGCGTAAAATGCAAAGTGAAGGTCATTCGATAATCATAATCACTCATAAACTTAATGAAGTTATGGAAATAAGTGACAGAGTTTCCATAATGAGAAAGGGCGAATATATAACTACCGTAAACACAAAAGATACAAACATACAAGAGC
>DATFIH010000232.1:0-2520 GCA_035270205.1 Clostridia bacterium
GGATGAGACTATTATTTTAGGGGAAATTTTTATATGTTTAGAAAAGGCATTAGAACAAGCCGAGGAATATGGGCATAGCAATGAACGGGAAATAGGTTTTCTCACTTGCCACGGATTATTGCATCTGCTCGGCTACAACCATGAGGAAGACGCCGAGTTCGAGGAAATGAATAAACTAACCGAAGAAATTTTGCTTATGGCGGGTTTATCTAAAGCTGATGCTATCGAAACATATGATGCTAATAAAGAGAATAAAACTTTTGAAGAAAATAACGCTATTAAGCAAGATAGCGAAAACAAAGATTTTAAATCGGGTTTTGTTGCAATTATGGGCAAACCAAATTCCGGCAAATCCACACTAATAAACACTCTTGTTGGAGAAAAGGTTGCGATAGTAAGCTGGAAACCACAAACCACCAGAAACAAAATTTTAGGCATTTATAACGAGCCTTCGTGCCAAATAGTATTTATAGATACGCCCGGACTTCACAAACCCAAAAATACTTTAGGACAATATATGATGAAGATGGCAAGCTCTGCACTGGAAGGAATAGATTGTGTTCTTTATCTAATAGATTGTGAAAAAGGCTTTGATGAAAAGGATAAACTAAATATAACAAGCTATATAGATTCCAATTTAAACGTTATAGCAGTTGTCAATAAGGTAGACCACGTAACAAGGGAAAAGGTATATGAGATACTAACCGAGCTTAATAAGTATACTAAGCTTAAGGCGGTAGTGCCGATAAGCGCATTGCGAGCAAGAAATATAGACCCATTAAAAATGGAAATAAAAAAGTTGCTTACCGACCACATAAAGTATTATGAAGAAGACCAATACACCGACAAAAACATGCGCTTTATGGCCAGTGAAATCATCCGAGAAAAAGCGTTAAGACTGCTTAATATGGAAGTGCCTTACGGAATAGGAGTGGATATAACAAAATATGAAATGCGTCCAAATGGCGGAATTATTGATATTGATGCCGATATTATTTGCGAAAAAGCGGCGCATAAACCAATTATCCTTGGAAAAGGCGGCGGTATGATAAAAAAGATTGGTACCTATGCAAGACAGGATTTGGAAACTATAACAGGTTCAAAAATATTTTTAACTTTGTTTGTTAAAGTTAAAGATGAATGGAGAGAAAGTGATTATTTACTCAAAGAACTAGGTTATGATATAAAAAATTCGGGAGAATAGGAGTTAATAATGAAAAAATTATATAAAAATAGAAAAGGTAAGAAAATTTGTGGAGTATGTAGCGGTCTTTCCGACTACTTAGAGTTTGACGTCTCAATAATCAGAATAATATGGTTGATAGCTGCTTTTAGCGGAGTTGGTATACTCGCATATTTTATAGCGGCGATAATTTTGCCTTATAGCGAGGAATAATTTTCTTAATTTTATCTTATCTACATAATGCGCCCCTATATTAGGGGCGTTTCCATTTTTTGCATAATTATTTTGTATAAAAAAAGTGGAATTGCCTATTCTAATATTGTAAGCGAAAAAGTAATTTTTTATAAAACGAAAAGTAACTTATAAAATGAGGTAAATTATGAAAAACAATGAGACTAGCGAAGTATTTTGGAAAATGTTTGAAAAAAGTGGTAATGCAGGTTATTATATGCTGTATAAAGCTTTAAATGAAAACGATAGGACCAAAACTATACATTAATTTGCTTGTAATCAACTTTTGGTAATTACCCAAAGTATAGACTGAGAACCGTTAAATTTTTATTTACGCTCTTCTCAGTCTTTTACTTTACATAGTTTTTTCTTGCTTGTTCTCCACTTTAAAAGTATAATATATATAAGTAAATTTTTGAGGTTTATATGCTAACTGTTAAAGGCATAATCACTAGGGTCGTAGATTATAAGGAAAAGGATAGGCTACTAACCATCGCTTCTTTCGACAAAGGACTCATATGTGTCAACGCTAGAGGTGTCAGAGGTGCTAACGCAAAACTTAAAGGATATGCAAGTATCCTGACTTTTGGGTATTTTCACCTTACGGAAACGAAATCGGGTTATATCTTGAGCGGTGTAGATTGCGAAGAAAACTTTTTTAATCTGTGGACAGATACCGTCAAATATTCTGCCGGCGTTTTATGTTTGGAATTATTTGAAAAAATTGCAAAAGAGCAAGATGACAATAATCAAGAAATAATTTTACTGTTAAAAGCGATGAACAGTATCAATTATTCAGAGCAATATCCGTTATTATATGCGTTGTTGTTTATGGCAAATATGATGGTGAATTTAGGTGTAGATTATGAAGAGATAAATGATTACGATAAAGACGTCTATGCCCTTATAACTAAACTACTTGCAAGTGAAAATGACATATCTAAAGTAGGATATACGGAACAAAAGGTGAAAAAGGGTATACAATTTTTGAATATGCTATTAAAAAACTCATTTAATATCAAGTTGAAAGTCATTTCAGAATTATTTAAAAACAATATTATTTAATTAATTGCGAAGATATATGATTTTGCTTGAAAGAAATGGAA
>DATFIH010000233.1:0-2283 GCA_035270205.1 Clostridia bacterium
GAGTCATACATTAACAATATATCAAGCTACCCTTTTAAATCATATACTATATGGCTAAGGGGGGATGGTGTGGCAGACAAGAAAGTTGAAGTGCAAATCACTCGCATAGAGTCGAACATTTCCCCTAACCAAAATCAAATATTAAGCTATGATATCTTGAGAAAAGCATTAACTGTAAGAATAATACCAAATGAAGACAATATACAGCAAGAAGAGTATGTAACTATAACCATAACTTATCGTATGAAAGTATAGTTTACACAATGTCTTGTTTACACCAGGTAAGATATTATGTTATAATTCTCCTAATTGGCATAAATTATGGAGAAAATCATGGAAGAAAAAGCCTTGAATTTAAAAAAATTTTTAGAAGTAATTACTAGCGAAAATATTTTTGTATGGATAATCGGCGCAATAATAATTACGTTTTGGGCTGTTGATTTGTGGATAATCGGCTTGCTGTTAATATGTATTATGATAGCTGGATCTTTATTTTTTTATAAAGATACGTCAAGAGTCCTGGCTATATTGTTTATGTTCGTTTTGATAATATCAGCTAACAGGCACAAACTTGGTGGGTTTTCCTATATACTCTTTGTATCAATCGGACTCCTATTGTTGGGAATAATTACACATCTAATTCGTTTTAAGCCAAAATTCAGGCACTTATTTACAGAAAAAAAAGTTAAAGGTTTTAGTTTATCGCTCTTATTTTTATGCGTACCGGCAATTTTAGGTGGAATTACGCGCAAAGGAAGTAATTTTCTTGTAGTTTTGGTGGCATTTGCATTTTTTGCAGTGATTGGCGTATGTTATTTGTTTTTCCTTGCGACGACGGAGACAAAAAAAGGCGAGGATATGCTAAGGTACGTCCTTTTAATAATGCTGGTTGCAGGCATTGTTATGTCACTTCAAATAATTATTTATTATGCAAGATTGGGAAGTGTAGATAAAATAATTCAATGTATACAAACAAAGGATCTGCGTTTAGGCTGGGCAAGTAATAATAACGTTGCGCCCTTTTTATCGCTGACTTTACCTTCGACTTTTTATTATGCTATGAAAAAAAAGCACTATGGGTTCTTATTTATTATCCTTGCATTTATTGAGTATATACTCATATTCAGCACACGGAGTCGAGGGGCAATAATTTTTACATCACTTGCTTTTCCGTTTATGCTTTGTTACGTTATGGCAAAATCTGAAAACAAAACAACAAACGGAATAACGATATCGTTGTGTATTTGTCTTGGCTTTTTAGGCATAGCGCTAAATGGAGAAAATTTTATAATTGCATTTGAAAAGATGTTTGAAACAGGGCTTGACGGAAACGGCAGATTATCACTTTATCAAGAAGCGATAAAAACATTTAAAGAATATCCAATATTTGGGGCCGGTTGGGATTATCGTTTGGGTGAAATGGCAGGAGACGGATATACGCCATATTGGTATCATAATACTGTGCTACAAGTACTTGCAAATATGGGTATCTTCGGACTAATATTTTACGTATTCTTTTTCTTTTGGAGATATTATAGTTGTCTTTTTACAAAAAACTATCGTATGCCAAAGCTTGCAATAGCTGCCGGCCTTTTACTTTTTGAGCTTTATGGTATGGTAGATGTAAACTTTTTCGGACCGACGTTTTTTATTTCCATGGTGATTATGTCGTTTGCAATAGAAAAAAGTTTAGATAGCAATCAATGCAACCCGTACTTGTATACAAAATTAATCAATAAGCTAAAAAAAGGCTAAAGGTTTTTTAAATTCTTTACTGCTCGTAGTGGCTTTAAAGTAGTTATATTATCAACGTTTTTATAAAGCGCAACATTTATGTCAAAGGCACTGTTTGCCGTATAAACAGAAACTAGCAAGCCTTGGCTATGCCAAAGTGATACGCTTTCTTTTGTTATATTGCTATGATGCAAATTAATACCAATTGCGCCCAAAGCTTTGGCTTTTTCTCCTATTTCATTAATATAAGAAACATTATATTTTTTAGAAATTGGTATTTTTATATTTAGATAGAAGTCAATATTCGGCGCTAAAGATTTAACTTGTTCCACCTTATCTTCGGTAATACCTGTTAAAAAACTTCTGTCATCTAAGCTGTAAAATTCAATAAGTGAAGCCACCTTGTCAATGTAATGCGTTTCTTTCATATCGAGATTTATCTTTATAGAATATGGAAAAAGTAAATTAAAAGCACTATCAAGTTGTACGCTATTTTCATTTTTTTCGTCAAAATCGTGGCTTAGTACAGGCGTACCGTCATCTAAAAAT
>DATFIH010000234.1:0-4947 GCA_035270205.1 Clostridia bacterium
CAAATAGGAATGGAAGGATGTTTGAGTGTAGACAGTGATAAGAACTGTGAAGTTGCGCGTCCGTTAAAATTAAAGGTAAAATCCTATGATAGATACGGAAAATTATATGAAAAAACAGTGGAAGGAATGGCTGCAAGAGCAGTATGCCACGAGCTAGACCATTTGGATGGAATATTATTTTACACTAGGGAACATAAGAAATAATGAAAGTAATATTTTTAGGCACGCCCGACTTTAGCGTTAATATTTTGGAAAGTATAGTAAAATCGCATCACGAAGTGGTGGCGGTAGTTACGCAACCTGACAAAATTAATAAAAGAGGCAATAAAACAGTATTTAGCAAGATTAAGGAAACAGCATTAAAGTTAAACTTACCACTTTTGCAATATGAAAATATAAGCAAAGAAGGGTTTGATGAGCTTAAAGACCTTAATGCCGATATTATGGTAACGGCAGCTTACGGACAAATACTAAAACAAAATATCCTTGACGTTTGCCCAAAAGGTATAATAAACGTACACGCTTCCCTTCTTCCCAAATATAGAGGTTCTTCGCCCGTTCAATGGGCGCTTATAAACGGAGAAACAGATGTTGGCGTCACAATAATGCAAACCGAACTTGGCGTAGACACAGGAGATATTATACTTCAAAAATCTATTACACTTGACGGAAATGAAAATACTGTAGAAACACTCGAAAAGTTAAGTTTGCTTGGCGCAGAACTTATTTTAGAAGCACTTGACCTTATAGAAAGCGGTACTGCTAACTATATTCCACAAAACGAAAACGAAGCTACCAAATGTAAGATGCTCACTAAGCAAGACGGAAAAATAGATTGGACTAAAAAAAGTTTGGATATTAAAAATTTTGTCAGAGGTATGACACCATGGCCTGGCGCATTTACAACTTGCAAGTTTGGTGTACTAAAAATATTGAAAGTTGGTTTAAACAATGTAGAAAAGTGCGGAAAGCCAGGAGAAATTCTTGTAGCGCACCCTAAAAAAGGATTAACAATAAGTTGCAAAGAAGGATGCCTTGATTTGCTTGTTGTGCAAGGAGAAAATTCAAAAGCTATGGATATTAATTCCTATCTTTTAGGAAAAAGATTAACAGTGGGAGAAATTTTAGGTGAATAATTCAACGCTAAGACAAGTTTATGATATTCTACTCAAGGTATATAAAGATAACGCATACCTTAATCTTTTGATGAAAGAAAACAGCAATCCAAGAGTTGCAAAGATAGTTTATGGTGTTATTGAAAAACATTATGAGCTGAATTATATTATAGATAAACTTGTGGTAAAAAATCCTAAGCTGAATATAAGGATTGTACTTATGATGGCAAGCTATTGCGTTATTTATCTAGATACACCATATAACGTGGTACTTAATGAAATTACAGAACTTGCTGAAAGCATAGGAAAATCTGCACTAAAACAATTTTTTGCGGCAATTATTAAAAAAGTATCGGATAAAGACTATACTTTACCTAAAAAAAGCGAAAGCGCATATATGGAAGTTAAATATAATCTACCCAACTTTTTAATAGGTTTGTACCGTAAAGACTATCCTGAAAATTTTGATGAAATAATAAATGCTGCTCACTTTGACAGAGTGCATATAAGAGCAAGATGCGATAAAAACACCATACTTATGGCAGACCCGACGGCAATAGCGACTTTGACTGGTTATTTTGTAAAAAACACTAAGGAAATATCTATGCTTTGTTTTATGGGGCAAGCAACTTATATGAGTTATTCTAGTTCGCTTGTTGCATATAGCATACCTGTAAAAGACGGAGATAATCTGCTTGACGTTTGTGCAGCACCCGGAGGCAAATCGGTATATTTATCGGAGCGAGGAGCCAAAGTTACGGCTTGTGATATACATAAGCATAGAGTTGATCTTATAACAGACTATGCAAGGCGTATGAATACTAAACTTTACAAAATTTATGAAAAGGATGCGACAGTTTATTTTGATGGTTGGGAAAAGCGTTTTGATATTGTGCTTGCTGACGCGCCTTGCAGTGGGCTTGGAGTAAAAGACTCTCGAAAAGACGTGATATTTAATCGCACATATGAAGATATTTTAGAACTGGCATCATTGCAACTAAAAATACTTAATAACGTTAAAAACTATGTAAAAAAAGGTGGATTATTGGTATACTCTACTTGTACAATATTTAGTTTGGAAAATGGCAAAAACATAGATAAATTTTTACAAGAAAATAAGGATTTTGTACTGGAAAAGATTGATTTACCTTACGAAAACGAAGGAGCAATACAGTTTTTACCCGACGGTAAGGGCATGGAGGGATTTTATATATGCCATATGAGAAGACTTTAAGCTTACAAGATCTTAGTTATGAAGAGCTAAGCTTTATAAGTCAAGATTGGAACTTTCCTAAATTTAGGATAGACCAAGTATATATATCCGGTATGCAAAACAAGGAATATGATGAAATGACCAATATCCCTAAAGTTTTGCTGGAAAAATTAAAGGAAAGATTTTACGCGACAGCTGTAAAGATTGTACAAACTTTTTCAAGCTCAGATGGAACCGAAAAATATCTTTTCAAACTTAACGACGGGAATATTATTGAGGGCGTATTTATGCGCCACAATTATGGCAATACCTTGTGCGTTTCCACTCAAGTAGGGTGTAGGATGAATTGTAGTTTTTGCGCGTCGGGATTACATGGATTAGTAAGAAATTTGTCATCGGGAGAGATTTTAGGGCAAGTGCTTACGGTAAACGCTTTAAAAGGCGGTACACTAAAAACGCGGAGTATAACCAATATTGTCCTTATGGGAAGCGGTGAGCCTCTTGATAATTTTGAAAATGTAATTAAATTTTTGAAAGACGTTTCTTCGCCCAAAGGAATAAATATAAGCTTGAGAAATATTTCGCTTTCAACATGCGGACTAGTCGACAAAATTATACAACTTGCAGATATGGATTTACCCGTAACTTTAACTATATCCTTACATTCAGCTGACGACAAAACCAGAAGCGAGCTAATGCCGGTAAACAAAAAACATAATATTGCATCGCTAATTGAAGCGGCAAAGTATTATTTTAATAAAACTGGCAGAAGAATAATTTTTGAATACAGCCTTATTCATGGTGAAAATTGTGATACAGCTAGCGCGTTGCGTTTGGCAAATCTTCTTAGAGGACTTGCTTGTCACGTGAATTTAATCAATCTAAATTACGTAAAGGAACGAAATATGAGAGGGGTCAAAGGTGATGAAATAAAAGAGTTTATGGATACACTTACAAAAGAAAATATAAGCAATACCTTAAGACGTTCTATGGGTAACGATATAGAAGGCGCATGCGGACAGTTGCGCAATAAATACGAGGAGGAAAATAAGTATTAAAGGGCAGGTTGTTAAGGCCGTTGCCGGAAGATACACGGTAAAAAGCGGACAAGAAGAATTTATATGCGGAGTAAGAAAAAAAATCAAAAATGATATCAATATTTTAGTAGGAGATTTTGTCGAAATAGAAGATAGCATGATTGAAAAAGTTTACGAGCGTAAAAATCAGCTTGTACGTCCTTACGTTGCAAATATAGATACACTACTAATCGTTGTTGCAAAAAAACCGGAGCCTGATTGGATACTGATTGAAAAATTATTACTAAACTGCTATAAACAAAATATAAAACCAATTATTTGTATAAACAAAACCGATTTGTTGAATGAAGAAGAAAGGAATATTTGGCTTGAGCCATTTAAAAAAGAAATAGATACCGCTTGTGTTTCGGCAATAAACGGTAACGGCGTAGAAAAGCTAAAAGAAATGATAAAAGGACAACTTGTTTGTTTTGCCGGACAAAGCGCTGTTGGAAAAACCTCTATTTTGAATGTAATACTCGGAGAAAGTTTTGAGGTAGGGGAGTTAAGCAAAAAAATTGATAGAGGCAAAAATACGACAAGACACGTGGAAATATATCAAAATGACGATATAAAAATCATCGATACTTGCGGTTTTTCAATTTTAGAAACTTTGGATGTAAGCTATGATGAGCTTATGTATTATTATGAAAGTTTTGTGCGATTGCAAGATAATTGCAGATATCAAAATTGTACACATGTAAACGAGCCTGATTGCGCTGTACGAAAAAGCGTTGAAAAAGGAGAGATAAGTAAAGAAAGATATCAAAGATACTTAGTATTGTTTAAAGAACTTAAAGAAAACTGGAGGAAGAAATATGAATAAGATTCTTATTGCGCCTAGTATACTTAGCGGTAATTTTGCAAACATGGAAAAGTCAGTTAAAGAGCTTGAAGCATGGGGCGGGGACTATGTACATTGCGATGTTATGGACGGAGTTTATGTTAAGAACTTAACGTTTGGAATGCCTATGGTAAAGGCTTTGCGTAAAGTAACAGACAAGGTGCTAGACGTGCATCTTATGATAACTAAACCCGAAAGATACGTAGAAGAGTTTGTAAAATGCGGAGCTGATATCGTTACTTTTCATCCGGAAGCAAGCGAAGACCCCGAAAATACTTTGCTTAAGATAAAAGCTTTAGGCGCAAAATGTGGTATTGTATTCAATCCTGACGTTGATATAGATAAATATGCGTATTTGTTTAAACATTGCGATTTAATACTTGTTATGAGCGTTTTTGCAGGTCTAGGCGGTCAAAAGCTTATAGATTATTGTTTAGACAGAGTAAAATATGTTAAAAAGTTGTTAGACAGTAATAATATAGATATTCCGATAGAAATAGACGGAGGAATTACCGAAGATAATGTTCAAAAAGCAATTGAGGCCGGGGCTACAATAATAGTTGCAGGAAGCGCTATATTCAATGCTAAGCAACCAAAGAAGGCGATAGAGATATTAAGAGGAACAAAATTTTAATAAGATACATATAATGGCAAAAAATGGAGTCTTATATATGAAAATTATTTGCATTAGTTGTCCTC
>DATFIH010000235.1:0-5471 GCA_035270205.1 Clostridia bacterium
TATATATATTTGAAAAAATTAGTTGCAAAAGTCGTAAAATAGGCTAGATAAAGGTATTTATTTTTGTATTAATATAGTTTTATCATATGGATTTGCTTTGTCTAACACCCATTTCCATAATTCTTTCCACGTGATCGTTTACTATAAAATAATAAATAGTTTTACCATCTCTTCTGCAATCTACTATGTTGCCTTTTTTTAGTACCGCAAGCTGATGACTTACCGTTGTTTGATTTAACTTTAACAATCGGCTTATGTCTGATACGCATATTTCGCTTATGGAAAGCAAACTTATTATTTTCAAACGCGTATTATCGCTAAATATGCTAAAAAAACTTGTCATATCGGAAAGTTCTTTATCACACGGCAGGTATTGGGCAATTATTTCTTCTATTTTCATATATACCACCTTAATATTATTTTTAGTATACCAAGTCACGTTTGCGAATCTTGTTGCATATTGTAGTATATCAATGAAAATTAGGAGACTACTATGTTCGGAAACAACTCTCTTCCAATTCTGCTTTTGTTGCTACTAAGTGGCGGCGGTTGTAATGGAAACAATAACAATAATGGTGGTTGCTGTGATAAGAATTCTCTTGCAATGTGTTTATGCTTATTGTGTCTTTGTGGCAACGACAATAATAACGACGGATGTGATGTCGGTGCTGGCTGCGGTTGCGGTGATATTACCTGATAAGGCTTGTAACTTAAGATAATTTCTAGTATAATTACTAAAGAAAAGATAATTGAGGTTTTGTTAAGTGGTAGATTTTGGCAATGATTGGAATGACGTATTGAGAGGGGAATTCGATAAAGAGTACTACCGTATTTTGCGAGGCTTTTTAAAGCACGAATACGAGACGGAAATTATTTATCCCAATATGTACGACATTTTTAATGCTTTCAAAGCAACCGCTTATAAAGACGTAAAAGTAGTTATTATTGGACAAGACCCTTACGTGCGCCCCAACCAAGCGCACGGAATGTGCTTTTCCGTAAAGACGCAAGTAGCAATTCCACCATCACTTAAAAACATATTTAAGGAAATAAATGCCGATTTAGGTATCCCAATTCCAACCAAAGGTAACCTTTTATCGTGGGCAAATCAAGGAGTGTTACTGTTAAATACAATATTAACAGTCAGAGCAGGAACGCCACTAAGTCATAAAGGTTATGGTTGGGAACAGTTTACCGATAACGTACTTATGAAACTTAACGAACGCGACAAACCAATAATATTTTTGCTTTGGGGAGAACCTGCTAAGAAAAAAGCACGCCTTATAACATCTGCAAGGCATATCATTTTGCAAGCATCGCATCCATCACCACTTGGAGCTTATCACGGTTTTTTCGGTTGTAAGCATTTCTCTAAGGTTAATAATATATTAGAATCTATGAAAATGTCTGGTATAGATTGGAGAATTAATTGATTTCTACTATTGATTTTTGCGTATTATAATAGTATAATACTATTAGATTATACAATAGGAGAAGTCTGATGAAATCCAAGCTTAAATCGCCATATAAAATTTTGACGTTAGTGTTGATTATTTTTGTAGCGTTTATTGCTGTATCATGCAGTGTACCGATAGAATTGGCTGAACCCAAAGTCGAGACTGTTGCGGTATATTCTCTTTCTAAAGTAGACGGTTATGTGGCCGGTGATAACATCGATTTATATGGAGCAAAAATTTTGGTTGTTTACGACAACGGGGACAGTGAAATATTAGATTTAACCCAAGAAATGATTGATTACTCACAACTTGATATGTCCGAACCGGAAGATGAAAAAATTGTAACGGTTGTATATGGTGGAGCCAAAACTACCTTTACCATAAGCGTTGCAAAATGGGATTTTGAAAAAGTAGAACTGACCAAACTCCCCAACAAAACAACATACATAGAGGGCGAATCCGTTGATCCTAATGGAGCTGTTCTTAGCTTATATTATGCAGGTGGCAACGTCAAGTCCCAAGAAGTTACTAAGGATATGCTTGAAAGCTATGCAAAAACCGTGGGAAAAAGAGAAATAAAGATTAAGTTTTTTGGCGCAGAGAACCTAGTTTTTGAGGTGGAGTTTTTAAAGCAAACGGCAAAAGAAATACAGCTTTTGCGAGAACCCGCACAAAAAGAAGTTTTCCTTGGTTATGGCGGCCTACTTTCTCGTGACGATATGTATATTAAAATTATCTATGATAATCTAGTAGCAGAAGAATACGAAAATGCTCTATCAAGTCGACATGATATTGAGACAGTGGCTAAAAAGCGTGCTCAATGGAAAGACAATATTGAAGACAACCTTTTCATATACATAGACGATAAAACAGTTACTGGTAAAACTGATGCGAAAGTAGCTTATAAAGAACCCTCCCTTCAAGAAGAAATAGAGTACAAATTTAATGGCGTTGCACACGTTAAGGTCGGGGATATAGTGGATATTTCCACAATCATTGCAACAACTAATTACAAAGAAGATATCAAAAGTAAATCGGAAGGTATAGTAACAGAAGTTACTTCTTCAGGGATAACGATCAGCAGAAATATCACTTATCAATGCAACAATCCGTATTTTAAAGAAGGTGATGTAGTTGTAAAAGAGAAAGACATAATTGGTCAACAGGCATTAAGCAACGTAACTGCCACGGTGTCCGGTATTATAACTGCAATAGGCGGTGGAGAGATTACCATTATGGCAGTTCCTGTACTTGTTTTTGACATCGCAGTAGTGGTTAGACAATATGAATCTATGGAGATAATTAAAGAGCCAATTACCGTTGTTCATAAAACAAGTATTCATAATATTATTCAGGGCGACACTATTGATTTAACCGAAGGAAAGGTGAGAGTAACCTTTAACAACGGGGAAACAGCAGAGTATTTTATGTCAAATAGTCTTTTTATCAAAGTAAAAAACGGCTCTACAAATTTACGCAAAGAAATACCCGGGCTTTCCTTTACGGGGGTAGGGAACGTTGCTGATGTGCCAGCTGGAGAAAATTATGAATTAAAATATGATTTTAAGTTCGATGATGGCTATACCTATTCTCAAGAGGAATTAAAAACCGTAGTCAGTGTTTTGGACAAATCCGGCAACATCAATGTTAGTAACAATCGCATTATAGTACCGCAAGCGGAAACAAACTATACTGTATCTATTACTGTGACTTATACTACACCACAAGGTGAAAAGTTAGTTAGTGAAGCCAGCTACATTGTGTCTACACGCGGTGCAAAGTCAGAAGCAGATCGGTTAGATATAAGAGCCGCAGGAAAACACACCTTAATAATATCTTATGGCGCAGATGATAATAATAGCATCGAAATGGATGTTGAAGTTGAGCAAAAAATTGCTACAAGAATTATTATTGATAGCGAAACCAATAATATAGGACAACATACTTTTTATAGGGGTGACGCTCTTTCGTTCAGTGTAATCACCTATCGTTTGGAATATAGCAATGGAGATATAGACGAAAAGTCTACTGGTGTTACTAGAAATATGGTAATAAATAAGAGCGAATTTATTGACGAAAATTTAATATGTACAGAGATAGGCGAAGAACAGTTTATAGAAATTTCTATACCCAATTCTTCAGTACAAAGTCAAAAATTGTATTTTACAGTAAATCCGCTACCTATAGTCAACCTTAAAATAATTAAAGAGCCAACAGATCCTTTCTTAATTGGTAAAGGAATAACCAATGGCGGAACCACTGGTATTACGGCGATTGATTTATCCGGCGCAAGCATTTTGGTAAGTTATCTTAAAGGGACCACAGCCTCCCTTAATGACGATTATCTAAATACTTTATTTAATAATGGTAAAAACGACAAAATACCCAACATAAAAGTTGCGTATAATTCAATTGATGAGGATGAGTTAACTGAAGAAGAAATCTTTGGAGAACAGAGAAAGCATTATATTGCAGTTCTTACCTATACTGACGAATATGGCGAAACGTCCTCAACGGATATTAAGTATTATATAGTTGCAAAAAAACCTAAAGCAATTAAGGTCTCGGCAGTTCAAGGTTCTGCGGATTGGCATTATAAATCAGATTATGTACAATGCGAGGACTGGGACCTTACAGGTATCAACGTTATTGTAACATATGATGGTGAAAGCGGCTCTACAATAACTGAAACAATACCGCTTAAACCATATATGATTTACGATACCGATACCAACACAATTGGCAATGGACAGCAATTAATCGTGCGCTACTTCGGTATGCTAGAAGAACAGCCAAGTCTTACATTTAACGTAAGAGAAAGGCAAGAAACCGGAGTTGTTATACAAAAGGTAGGCAAAATAAAATATGTCAACACAGGCACAGGCTTAGATTTGTCAGAATATCGCTTTGAGATAAACTTCAATGCAGGGACAAGCGAAACAGTTAACGGAATATTTGCATTTGAGGGAAACCCAACAAAGCGTGGATGGTGGTATGAAGTTTATGATGCCGAGATTTCTGCCGGTTCAACTAAACCTGAAGCTGTAATCGATAACTATGGTAATTTGATAAGGTCAAGTATGAGATTAATAGGCTATAAGATGATAAGACTTGCGCATACATCTGAATATGAATTGAAAGATGAGCAAGGTAATATAAAATATAATATAAACTATGTAGATTTCTATATAGAAGTTGACGTAAGCGAAGCAAAAATTTCGGGGATAAGGTTTGACAATACCTCAGATTATGCTTCTGGTGGAAATATTCCTATATTATGTAAAGTTGCAGTAGGCTCGCCGCTAGTTTATACCTATTTAGATGAGTCTATTTTAAAAACAAGGTATTTAACTATCCTATATGATGATGACACAACAGGCATAATAGAACTGACACATCCCGACATAGGAATAGATTACCAATCCAACAATTCAACTCTTGGTTATCGTACGGTAAAGATTAATTATGACATATTTACATGTTTTGTGTATGTTCACGTAATTGACGCTTTGCTTGTTGATATAAACTTAATTAATGTGCCTAAGACTGACTTCATTAATGGAGAAGACTTCTCTATAGAAGGTGGTATTTTGCGCGCTACTTATAAGGAAAATGGGTCTGATGATACCTTTAGCACTTATGTTCTAATGAGTTCCGAAACAGCAAACCTAGAGTATGGCGAAGTAGATTGTATTATTGATGAATATGAGGAAAATGTTTATAATTATTACGATAATAAGACTATAACAATAGAATACGGAACTCAAATCAATAAAATTTCTACCACTTATGGCATAACTATTTATAATAAGCAGGATGTAGAATTTAGTTATAGTGATGTAATATTCTTCTACGGCAACTCAAGTGACGCAACATATTTGGCAATACAACAAATAGATGGCTTTATTCTACCGACAGAGGACGATCCGAGAACAAAAGAAGATGAGAGCGATCCAGAAGCTATTAGAAATTATTATGTAAGCAATGAATTTTTTGTTTATATGACACCTGAAG
>DATFIH010000236.1:0-4946 GCA_035270205.1 Clostridia bacterium
TCCAAACACTATTGCAAAAATTGGAATTACTACTATTCCTAAAAATGTATTAATAAACAGTTGAGGTGTGTTAATAAGATTTTTTACTTCTTTTTTAAAGAAAGTTTTAGTAAAACTTGCGTTTGTATAGCTTATTTTTCCATTTTTCTTCTTGATAGCTGTTCCGCTGCCTTCTATTATTACGCGCATACCTTTATTATAAAATCCTGCGCTCACAAACACAGCTAATAAAAACACTACAGCTAGACCAACTACGTATAAAAGAAAATTAAGAAAAGCTTTTTGCCCTATAAGCGCATTGACCATATTATAATTAAAAATGGTGTATTTTTTTAATGAAACCAACATTTTTATCATAGTTTCGGAAAGAATTACTATACCTTGCTCATCGACATTTTGTTGCATTCCTGAAACAGAGCCGATAAATACAAAATATAAAGCTAATATACCAAGCGTAATTACTCCAATAACTATCGAATTGCCAATAGCTCTTTTTTTCAAGAAAGATACAACATACATTAGCGGTATACTTATAATAGAGGCTGCAAGAAGCGGCAAAATAGGTAACAAGAATGAACCCAGCACTGCAAAAATGTAAAAAGTCCAACTTATATTTACACCCATACTGCTTGCGACTACGCCGTAAGTAATTATCATAGGTAAGCTAATAAACAAACATAGAATGTATTCTGAAACGTAAGTCATCGCGTATTTTGCTATAAATATTGATTTCGGTGTTACGGGTAAAGATGCCAAAAGAGTATTATCTTTGGAAAAATAAAGATAATTTAGCAATGCTACGCTTCCGAAAAACACAACAACAAACTGTGCTGCTGCGATAAAAACATACAAAAGCTCCTCTTGTATTCCGTTAGCTATGCAAGTTCTGGTAAACATAGCGGCGAATGTTACTATGTAAAAAAGTATCATTATCAAGCCTATCGCTATAAGTATACCTACAGCAATTTTAGAAGATTTTTTGCTTGGTTTTGTGGTAAGATTAACATTTTCATCTTTCTTTTTCTTGCCTAGTTTGTCTAGGGTTTTATAAAAAGTATCTTTAAAAATTATCTTAAAGATATTGAATGCTTGTTTTATTGTAGTCATAATTATCCCTCGATGCTATCGTTAGTAAGACCAAGGAACAATTCCTCGAGGCTTAAGTCCTGTCTTTTTTCTTTAATATCTTTCATATCGCATACTGTCACTATTTTACCTTTATTGATAATAGCAATTCTGGTGCAGATTTTTTCTACAACTTCCAGTACGTGTGAAGAGAAAAATACAACTTTTTCTTGTTTAACGTGTTCATTCATAAGTTGCTTTAACGCAAAACTTGACTTAGGGTCAAGTCCTGTCATAGGCTCGTCTAGTACCCAAACATCAGGTTGGTGCACAAGAGCAGAAATAATGCTTATTTTTTGTTTCATACCGTGTGAATAAGAAGATATTTTTTGAGAAAGTTTGTCAGTCATATCAAAAATGCTGGCATACTTTTCAATTCTTTCTTTACGTTCATTGGTTTCCACTTTAAAAACGTCAGCTATAAAATTTATGTATTCCAAACCGGTTAGTCCATCATAAAGTATGTTTTCATCGGCAACATAGCCTATTTTGCTTTTAGCATCTACCGGTGATTCCTTAAGATTATATCCACAAATAGATATATTCCCCTCAGAATATGGTAAAATGCCAGTAATACACTTAATGGTAGTGCTTTTACCTGCGCCGTTTGGTCCTAAAAACCCAAATATTTCTCCTGCTTTAATCTCGAGAGAAATATTGTCAACAGCCTTAGTCTGACTATTGGCATAGGTTTTTGATAAGTTAGAAATTGTAATCATATTTTCACCTCTTATAATTTAGCTTTGTCGCCAAATACCTTTATAGTTTTTTTCATCTCCGTTATCAGATGGCGTATAAAACACCTCATCTTTTATATCATCAGGCAGGTATTGTTGTTCCACATAACCACCAAAGCTATGAGGATATTTATACCCAACGATTTTTTCAGTTTTAAAATTGGCATCACGTAAATTGTTAGGCACTTTGTTATGCCCTTCTTTAGCAAGTTCATCCGCAGCATACAAAGCGTTTACAACGCTATTTGATTTTGGCGCTTTACAAACGTAAATAATCGCTTCCACTAAGGGTATTCTTCCTTCAGGCAAACCAATTCTTTCAAATGCGTACATTGCGTTTGTTGCAATATTTAAAGCGTTGGGATCGGCAAGACCTACGTCTTCGGCAGAATGTATAATTAACCTTCTAGCAATAAGTAAAGGGTCGCATCCTGCATTTATAAGCCGTAATGCGTAAAAAACAGCCGCATCGGGGTCGCTGCCTCTCAAACTTTTACAAAATGCGCTAAGCATATCATAATAATCACTCTCATCAATGCTAAGTATCGGCTTTTGAGAAGATTGTGCAATTATTTCGGTAGTTATATGTACAATCCCTTCAGCATCGGAATTAGTGGTAAGAACTGCAAGTTCCAAACTGTTTAACGCTACTCTCAAATCTCCGTTACTAATATAACAAAGGTGGTCGATAACCTTGTCGTCTACTTTTAGGTTATAATTTCCAAAACCATTTTTTTTGTCATTTAAAGCGCGTAAAATGCCTTTTTTTATATCATTATTAGTATGTGGACGGAAGTCAAAAACACGACAACGACTAATTATTGCCTTTGTCATACTTGTATATGGATTTTCTGTGGTGCTTCCTATAAAAATAATTTCGCCTTTTTCTATAGCGGACAGCACACAATCAGACTGAGCTTTATTCCAGCGGTGACACTCGTCCAAAAGTAAATATGTTTTTTTACCATAAAAAGCTAAATTATGTTTAGCTTCGTCAATAACCTTTTTTGCATCGGCAACTCCGCTAGATACAGCATTGAGATAAACATAATAAGAATTGGTGGTATTTGCAATAATATTTGCAAGAGTAGTTTTACCTACACCTGGAGGACCATAAAAAATGCAACTTCCCAGTCTGTCGGCGTGAATTGCTCTTCTAAGAAGTGAACCTACGCCTACAATATGCTCTTGACCTATAAATTCGTCAAGGGTATTGGCTCTCATTCTTTCAGCTAAAGGCGCGTTTTGCGTTCTGTTATTTTCAAATAAATCCATAGAAATATAATACCTTTTTTGGTATGCTATGTCAATTAATATTGACCGTTACTTCACTACGCTTATTTTCTTCTAAAATAATGCAATTATCTTGGCATAATATTCCGTCCTGATAAACCGCAAGGCTGTTGCCATCTTTATAAGTTATCTTATAAGTGCTGTTATCGGAATAGTTGTAGTATACTACACTATCTAACAACTCTTTAGGAAGTTCCGGATAAATATACAACTTTTTACCCCGTCTTTTCAAACCATAAAAATATTCAGTTGCAAGCCGATATGCCCAACTTGCGCTGCCTGTATACCAACTCCAACCACTCCTTCCGTTTTGTTGTGGATTGGAATAAATATCACCGCAAAGAACGTATGGTTCACCCTTGTACTTAGCATACTTATACCTGTCCGTCCCCTTTTCAACAGGATTTATCATTTGATAGAGGCGGAATGCTTCGTCTTTTCTGCCAGCCTTTACAAGAGCTATAAGATACCACATTGCGCTATGCGTATATTGGCCGCCATTTTCCCGTATGCCTTTCGGGTAGGATGAGATATATCCAAGGTATTCGCTTTTATCCAACGGTGGCGTAAGCAGCTTTATTATCCCGCTATTTTCGTCTATAAGTTGCTTGGCTGTATTCAATATAATGTTGCTTCTTTCTTCGTCGGCAACTCCGCTAATGACAGCAAAACTTTGTACGAGTAAATCAAGTTGTAAAGTATTTGAACGCGCATTACCAAGCCATCTCCCATCATCAGTAAAAAGGCGCATATATCTATCTGTATCAAAACAATGTTTATTTATGTTGTCCTTTAATTCTTGACTTATTTTCATCAACTCATTTTGTGTTGTTTCGTTGCAATAAATAGCAAATTTATTTATAACGTAGCAAGCGAACATACTGTTAAAAACGCTTTCCCCTTTTCCCTCTTTGCAAGCGTAATCCATACCGTCGTTCCAATCTCCCGCACCCATCATCAAAAGCCCGTGTTCGCCGTACTTTAGCGATGATTTTATTGCTCTAATACAATGCTTATAAACGCTTTCTGTATAGGTTGTATGTGGCGGATTTTCCAATCTTGTATCTTCATTCGGGTACAACGGAGTTGAATGCAAATACGGTATATTATGCTCTAAAAACTTCATATTTTTACTTAGTTCTAGGTATTCACTTACAACGTATGGCAAAAACATTCTATCGTCTGTTATTCTCGTACGCAAGCCAAACTGTGGCGGATGCCACCAATGCATAACGTCACCTTCTTCGTATTGGTGCATACACGCTTCTATTATCTGATTTTTAATAATTTCTTGACTGTTAGAAAAAGCCAAACAGTCTTGTAACTGGTCGCGAAAACCTATTGCTCCGCCTACCTGATAATATCCTGCCCTTGCATTTATTCTGCTCGATAATATTTGGTACGTCAAAAAATTATTAAGCAAATCAAAGGTGCGATGCTTAGATAATGTGGTAATATTATTAGGGTTTACAAAGCGGTTTATACTTTGCTCTTTCAGTACAGGAATATTAAGCATATTGATAGATTTTATAAAATCATAGTCTTGACTTGAAACGTAATATATCCTCGATTTACTATGCTCACAATACGTTTCTATTGAAGGAAACATTTTGTTCTCTTCCAATTTTACGGACATCTTTTCATCATCTGACAAAATACGGATATAAACCTTATTGTTTTTCCTTATATTATTTATTTCAAGTATATTTCCCCTTAATTTATGAGTGATAAAAGTTGGTTCAAACACCCAATCAAGACAAGGATACAAAGTATATACAAGGTAGATATAAC
>DATFIH010000237.1:0-13726 GCA_035270205.1 Clostridia bacterium
TAAACAAATAGCAATTATTCTCTTGACAAAAAAATAATTGAGGCTTAATATTAAGACAATTAAATATTGCTAGGGGTGACAGATTACTGTCTGAGATCAAACCCTCCGAACTTGATTGAGTCGATACTCACGAAAGGAAGCGAACTTTGCTTTTAGAGCTCTAAGCGCAGTTTGCTTACGAGCTTTTCTTATTTTTTAAGCCGTAGCAATAAAGGAGAACTATGACATTTACAAACTACTCTGAGCTATCCTTTTATGATAAATGTGGAAGGATTTTGCTTTACTTTACACTCGCTTTGTTTTTAATACTCGCAATTGTTGGTATTCTTACAAAAAAGCTAAACAAAACAAAGCTAAATGACTTTTCCAAATACGCAATTGGCATTATTGTCGGCTATTCGCTTTGCGCTTGCGTCATTATGCTAACTTTAAAGTTTGATGAAATGATAATGGGTGACGAGTTTAAACCAATCTTGTTTTATCCGCTTCTTGCTTGCGTTATTACTGCCATATCATTATTCGTTGGCGGTCTTATAGTTTCTTTATTAAAACCAACTAAAATAAAGGCGTATGCTTTAATTTCTTTAGGCTTATTTACTATTCCGATTATTGTATCAATTGTTATGATTTCCATATATTATAATAAGGAAGTTCTTCCTGGCGGTTGGTTTGCAAATGTTAGCAACTTAGGTTTAGGATTAAGCGCAGCAATGTTAAGCATCCTAATTTTAGCTTTAGCATTAATATTCGGTAAGAAAAATGAAAAATCTACGACAAAAAGCATAGTTTATGCATCTGTTTGCATTGCGTTAAGTTTTGCTCTTAGCTATATAAGGTTATTTACGTTACCACAAGGTGGTTCTGTTACTTTAGCAAGCGCTTTACCTCTTATGCTTTATAGTTATATGTTCGGTGTAAGAAAAGGTGTAAGCGCCGGTCTTATTTATGGATTGTTACAAGCGATACAAGACCCTTTGATTATCCACCCTGCCCAATTTTTACTTGATTATCCCATTGCGTTTTCTGCGCTTGGTCTTGCCGGAATGCTAAAAGAAGTAAAATTATTTAGGAGTAGGCCTGTTATAAATTTTGTTATAGGCGGAGCTATTTGTGGTATAATAAGATATCTATGCCACGTTTTAAGCGGAATATTTGCATTTTCTTCATATGCACCTATCAAATATGGAGCTGTTACATGGGGATTTTTATACAATACTTTCGCACTAGTTGATCTTGCTATCGTTCTTGTTGCGGGTGGTATAATGCTAAAAACAAAATACTTTTCCAATTTCGTAAAAAAAACATCAGAATTGGAATAAAGGAAAGTATATGAAAAAAATATGTTATATCGTTTGTTATGGTGAAAAATTCAATATGCCCGAATTTATTGAGAACAATGGGCTCGTTATCGCTGTGGACGGCGGTTATAAATACCTTATTGAAAACGGTATAAAACCAAACCTAGTTGTGGGTGATTTTGATTCTCTTAACTATGTACCTGAGAATGAAAATATCATAAAACTGCCTGCAATAAAGGATGAAACTGATACATTTTACGCAATAAAGTCAGGGATTTCGGAAGGTTGCAACGAATTTCATATTTATTGTGGCACAGGCGGAAGATTTGAACATACCTTTGCCAATATACAATGTCTATGCTATCTTGCAAAAAACAATTATAAAGCGATACTGTACGATAAAGATACAATAATGACTGCCATACACAACTGCGAATTAAACGTCGCCAACGGTACAGGGTATCTATCGGTATTTTCGCTAAGCGACAAATCTATCGGCGTGTCTATCGAAAATATGAAATATCTCTTGAATGATTATACTATGACTAACTCTTTCCCTATAGGCGTCAATAACGAATTTATTGGTAAACCGTCAAAAATCAAGGTAACAAGCGGCACTTTACTTATAAGGTTACCAATTACAGCAAAGATATAAATATTAATTTTCTAAGAAATACTGTTGAATAGAAAAGAGCGGCAAACTTGCCGCTCTTTCAATTTATTAAGTTTATTTGACTAAATTGTATACTTCGCAGATTTTTTCTTTCTGGAATTAAGCTCTTCCGCTTTTTCTTCATAGCCTGCTCTACCAAGTAATGCATACGTTGCGTTCTTACCCTCTTCAACTCCAGGTTGATTAAACGTATCGATATTTAAATACGCTCCCGTAAATGAAGTTTGCATCATAAAGAAAGTCATAAGCTGTCCTAGATAGAAAGCGTTCACTTCGGGCATTACAATTTTGTTATTAAGCCTTTCAGCCACAGTCAAGGCATATTCGGTAGCATTCATTTCTGCCAAAATCAATTCGTTCATTGTATGTCCGCACAAAAACGATACATCGGGGATATCCTTACATCCGTCGCTAATAGTAACAACGTTACGATAGTTTTCCACTTCTATAAATGTAACTACCTTGTCAAAAGGTCCTTCGGTATAAAGTTGTACTTGGCTATGCTGATCGGTAACACCTAAAGCTTTTACTGGAGTTTGTCCAACGAATACTTTATTTCCGTTCAAATTAATAGCTTTTCCTAAACTTTCTCCCCAAAGTTGCGCGTACCAATCCGCCATCAGTTTTAAGCTGTCAGCATATGGCATCATTACAGATATATTTTTTCCTTTGCTCGTCATAGATATGTATTGTAACGTGGCAGCCATAAGTGCTGGATTTTTCTTGATATCTGCTTTTTGGCAAAGTTTATCCATATATTTTGCGCCTTTTAGCAAACTTTTAATGTCAATACCTAATACTGCTGCAGGTAAAAGCCCTACAGGACATAATTCTGAGAATCTACCACCTACTCCGTCGGGTATAAAGAAAGTTTTTAATCCTTCTTTTTGTGCAATTTTAATTAGGTTTCCTTTCGTTTGGCTTGTTGTTGCAATAATATGATTTTTTGCGTCAGCGCCTAGATGTGCTTTCAAAATATCCATAATAATTAGATATTGGCTCATTGTTTCGCTTGTAGAACCACTTTTTGTAACAACGTTGAACATTGTTTTTTTGACGTCAATAACGTCTAAGAGCGCTTTCATTCTTTCTGGGTCAACGTTATCTTCAACATAAAATTTGGGTGCTTTTCTCTTATACTTTGGTAATTCGTTGTGATGTAAATGGCAAAGCGCTTGAAAAACCGCCATAGGTCCTAAAGCTGATCCGCCTATGCCTAGCACAACAAAATTTTCAAAATTCTTTTTTATGTTTCTTGCGGTAGCTATTATATCGGGTATAATTTCATTTTGATTATACGGCAAATCCGTCCAACCCATCATTTTTTGCCCTCTACCGTTTTGAACGATATTAAAGGCTGTTAAAGTTTCATTTTTAAGAGCGGTAATTTCTTTATCGGTAATACCCTCTTGTTTTCCTACGTAATCCACCATCATGTTGTTATAATCAAACTTGATAGCTTGCATTTTATTCGCCATATAATGTTCCTCCATAATTTTTTGCTTTATATAAACATTCGTTTAGATAGTCATAACAAGCGGCAAGTTGGTCATAAGTGGTATAATTTTCAGGATATACCTCTATCATTGCATCTCCTTTATAGTTCATATTGAGCAAAGTATAAAAAAGACGAGTAAAATCAAAAGTACCATTGCCGGGAAGTGACAAATTACCTTCTTCATTATAATCGCACAAGTGAACGTTTGCAAGCCTATTGCCCATTTTCTTGAGATATTCGTATACGTCAATGTGGGATTGCTTGGCTTGTTTAATATCAAGACAAGTCTTTACTTTGGTAAAGGGCGCTATATTTGTTATGTAATCAGGGTCGTTATAATACGTCCAATGAACATTTTCGTAGGCGAGAGCCGTTATTTGATTGCTTTCACTTGACACTATATCACAAAGTTCTTCCACTCTTTTGCCTATTTTTTCATAATCTAAATTATATTTTACACGTTTAAATTTTGCAGGTCCATGAAAGGTATAATACTTTGCGCCAAGTCGCGCCGCGCCTTGTACTACTTTACGAAAAATATCCTCGCTATCCTTTCGGGTACGAGGCATAGGATTGAATAATTCCGGTTCAAACTGTTGATTCAACGTGTGTACAGAATAAATTCGCAAATCTCCTTTTCTTTGTAGCAATTCCGATATAAAACTCTCGTTATACTCATAAAAGGAGCTTAAAAATACCTCACATAAAGGTATATTCAATCTATTAATTTGGGATATTGCCTCCTCTGTGCTCTCTTTAGAGAAGAAGGAGGCAGTTGATATTCCTATTTCCATCTTAAGTATTAGTTTCTATTAGTCCATAGTCTCCATCGTTTCTTCGATATAGTACACAAGTTTTGCTGTCTTCCTTGTTTACAAATACGTAGAACGTATGATTAAGTAATTCCATTTGCTCGATAGCATCCGAAATGGAAATAACAGATATGTCAAAGTTCTTTATCTTTACAACGTTACCGTCATCCATTTCAATGTCAGTATTTTCATCATAAATAGTTGGTGTTTGTAGTGCCGATTTACGGAACTTATCACCAAGTTTGGTGCGGTATTTTACTATTTGTCTTTCTAATTTAGGCAATAGTATATCTAAATTGGCATTCATATCATTGGACGTAACAACCGAACGTACCGCTATCATTTTATCAGCATAAAGTGATATTTCCATAGATGCTTTATCGCTACCGACAGTGGAAAGTTTAATTTTTGCAGTGGGTTCATTACTAAAATATTTGTCGAACTTCGTCAGCTTTTTTGTGATAAGGGCTTTAAAGTTTTCATCCAAATGGTAATTCTTACAGTTAATTTCTATACGCATATTTGTCCTCCTTTATCGATAGAAAAAATCAGATTTTTTTTATTTACAGTTACCCGAATTATAGTATCGTGTAAGTTGTTTTTTATGATTTCTTCGCTTAGTTTGTCTTCTAGCATACTTTGTATTGCCCGTTTTAGCGGTCTTGCGCCGTAATCGGCATCGTATGCTTCTTCTACTATAAAATTCAGTGCGGCTTCGTCTAATTCTAATACAATTCCTCTTTCTTGATATAAAGTATTCGCTAGCCTGTTAACTAATAAATTCGCTATTGACTGTATGTTTTCCTTGCTTAACCTATTAAATACGATTATGTTATCAATTCTGTTGATAAACTCAGGTTTCATTATTCCCTTTAACGCTTCCATTTGCTTGGACTTAATCTCTTCATAATCGCTTAGTTCCGTAGCAGTTTCGTAAAATCCTACCTTATTTTTCTTGATTAGGTCACTAGCCCCAACGTTACTTGTCATAATAATGATGGTATTTTTAAAGTCAACTGTTCTGCCTTTGCTATCTGTGAGTCTGCCCTCATCAAGTACTTGTAAAAGCATATTATAAACGTCAATATGCGCCTTTTCAATTTCATCTAAAAGCACAATAGAATATGGCTTTCTGCGTACCGCTTCAGTCAGCATTCCGCCTTCCTCATAACCGACATACCCAGGTGGCGCCCCAATAAGTCTTGATGCCGAAATTTTTTCCATATATTCGCTCATATCAAGTCTGATTATTGCGTTATCATCACCAAAAAGGTAACTACATAATGCTTTTGCCGTTTCTGTTTTACCAACGCCTGTCGGTCCTAAGAATACAAATGAACCTACCGGGCGGTTTTTGTCTTTCATTCCGGCTCTTGAACGCTTTATCGCCTTGCTTATCAGCGCTATTGCTTCGGTCTGTCCAATTACTCTTTTTGATAGCTCTTGTTCAATGTTAAGCAATCTATTGGTTTCAGCGCTTGTAAGTTTTTGAACGGGTATGTTGGTAATTTCCGCAACTGTATTGCTTATATCTTCCTCTGTTATTATAATGGTATCACTTTCTCGTCCATTATTCAATATCAAACTTTGTTCTTTTTTAAGTTTTTCAAGTTTTGATTTTAAATTTGAAGCTAAATCATAATCTTCCATCATCACGGCTTTGGATATTTTATTATCAATTACTTTAACGTCGTTTTCTAATGATGCAAAACGGTCAGGCTCAGCAATAATGTTGTTCCTTTTTTTTGCGCAAGTCTCGTCAAGTACATCTATTGCCTTATCTGGCAAAAATCTGTCGCTTATATACCTTGCGGAAAGCTTTACGCACGCTACAATTGCCGCATCATCAATCTTTAATTTATGGTGTTTTTCAAATCCGTCTTTAAGGCCATAGAGTATCTTGATACAATCATTTTCCGATGGCTCTTCGATGTTTACCATCATAAATCTTCTTTCTAAAGCAGGGTCTTTTTCTATATATTTTCTATATTCGGAAATAGTCGTAGCGCCTATTGTAGACAATTCTCGTCCGACTAGCGCCGGTTTTAAAATATTGCTTAAATTAAGTCCGCCCTCGCTACTTCCGGCGCTTACTATCGTATGCATTTCATCAATGAATAAAATAATGTTTTTGTTTTCTAAGGCTTTAAGAAGATTTTTTATTTTGTCCTCAAACTCGCCTCTGTATCTAGTACCTGAAACAAGACTGTTTACATTTAGGCTATATATTGTTTTATTCAATAAAAATTCCGGTACTTTTCCTTCAACTATCCGTTGACAAAGCCCTTCAACCACTGCGGTTTTGCCAACTCCCGACTCGCCAACTATTATGGGATTGTTTTTACTGCGTCTTGATAAAATTTGAATTACTCTGTTTATTTCTTTTTCTCGCCCAATAACAGGATCTAATTTGTGCAACCTTGCTTTTTCGGTAAGGTCTACACCATTTTCTTTTAAAATTTCGTTTAGTTCATCAACATCTTTTACATTAGTTTCGGTATTGCCCGAATTGTTTTCTTGGCTTCCTTTTCCTATTTCATTATAATTCATACCGTTAATTATAGGCAGTATTATATTATAGTCGATATCGTGCCTTGCAAGAATTTTACATCCGCTACAAGATTTATTATAACATATTGATAGCAAAACGTGTTGCGTGTCGATATCGTCATACCCTGCAATCTTGGCAACTTTGTAAGCGAACTCAAAAATTCTACGCGTATTGTTTAATTGAATATCATAACTTTCTTTTTCAACAAAAACGCTGACAAGGTAGCTATTTGCAATTTTTGCAGTAAAACCAAGCCTTGACAGTATTTCATACGCATAGCTGTGTTCGTAGCTGGCTAGAGCAACTAAAATATGGGTGGAGTTTACCATTCCCCCGCTTCTAAAAGAAAAGGTCTCGGCAAGTTCCAAGACCTTTTGTAAATCAATTGTGTATTTTACCATTTTACCTCAAACCTACAGTTTTGATATTATTTCCTTTAAATAAGCTTTTAAACCATCGCTTATTTCTTCATTGCGTAAACCATACTCTATATTTGCTTTTACATAGCCTAGTTTGTCGCCAATGTCGTATCTGAGTCCGTCAAATTCGTAAGCATATACGCTAATATCAGAACTCATAAGCTCGATTGCCGTGGGTAAATAGACTTCGCCATTTTTTGCAGGCGGAGTTTTTTCTATATATTTAAATATCTCAGGTGTCAGAACAAATCTGCCAAGCCCTGTAAGTTGTGAGGGTAATTCCTCAATGTTTGGTTTTTCCTTAAATCCAAGCAACTCTGTATATTTGCCTTTTGCCTTGCCCGGTACTACTACTCCATATTTAGGACATTCTTCTTTGGGTTGTTTTTGCACACCAACTATAGTTGCGCCTGTATTTTCGTAAGCATTAATAAGTTGTTTAGTAACGGGTACATCTATATTATACATAACGTCATCACCAAACAGCACAGCAAACGGCTCATCTCCTACAAAATTTTTGCAAAGTTCGATAGCTTTTCCTGTACCTTGCATAGCAAACTGTCTTACGTAACAAATTTGAACCTTATCTTGCAAGGAATTAATTTTATTCAATAATTCTATCTTGCCATCTTTTTTAAGCGCATATTCTACCTCGAAATTGCGGTCAAAATGGTCGGCGATATTGTTTTTATTCCTGCCTAAGATAATACATACGTCGGTAATACCGCTGTTTGCACACTCTTCAACAATATATTGTATGCTGGGCACGTCAACAATAGGCAACATTTCTTTAGGCATTGCTTTTGTCGCAGGAAGTAATCTTGTACCAAAGCCCGCTGCGGGAATGATTGCTTTCGTTACTTTTTTCACTATACACTCTCCTTGAAAATTTTAAAAAATGGTGTGGATGATGAGACTTGAACTCACACGGGTTAACCATACGCCCCTCAAACGTACGCGTCTGCCATTCCGCCACATCCACACACTTTATTTTATTGGCAATAACTCTATTTGGTGCGAGGGAAGGGACTTGAACCCTCACTGAGTTACCAATATGATTCTGAGTCATACGCGTCTGCCGTTCCGCCACCCTCGCGTTAAAGCATTATTAATAATATATCAAAACCATACTGATGTCAATAAATTTATGTGAATTGTGCCTAGCATTAGTTTACTAGGTTTATTAGGTTTTTTGTAAGATATCCTTCTATATTGCTACAAGTAATATTAAGTAGTCTCAAGCGCGCCTCTAGCGTTGCCCAAGCAATATGTGGTGTTATTATACAATTAGTACAATCAAGCAAAGGATTATCCATTTTGGGCGGTTCGGTACTTAAAACGTCTACCGCGGCTTTTGCAATTTCTCCATTTTTAAGAGCATAAGCCAACGCGTCTTCATCTATAAGTCCACCTCTTGACGTATTAATCAAGAATGCTGATTTTTTCATTAGTTTAAGCGTTTCTTTATTTATCATTTTTTCGTTATCTTGATTGAGTGGGCAGTGCAAAGTAACTATATCGCTATTTATAAATAAATATTCTCTGTCGACGCAACCAGTAAAGGGCGTGCGATTATTTATAAGTATTTTCATACCGAAAGCCGTCGCTATCTTTGCTACTGATTTCCCTATATTGCCGTATCCTATTATACCTAAAGTTTTTCCGCTTAACTCTATAAGATTTGACATACATAAACAAAAGTCAGGGCTTTTTACCCATTCACCTTTCTTTACCAAATCACTATTGATTCCTACCTTAGAACATAGCTCTAAAATTAATGCAAAAGTATGTTGCGCAACGCTATCTGTAGAATATGCCGGTACGTTACTAACCCTTATGCCTTTTTGTTTTGCATAATCGCAATCAACAACATTGTAGCCGGTAGCTAGTATAGAAATATACTTTAATGACGGACAAGCATCAATAACCGCCTTATCTATTACCACCTTATTTGTTAATGCAATTTCGGCATCTGCAAGATATTCAATTACCTTATCTTTGGGCGTACGCTCATACAAATCAACTCTGCCATACTTATTCAGCACGTCCAAGCTTAAATCATTTTGCGTTAAAGCAACATGATCAAGCACTACTATTTTACACATAATTAATTCTCCTTATAACGAAAATGGGAGCTTGTTTGGCTCCCATTTTATAAAACTATTGTTTGTTAGCCTGCTTTCGCTTCATCAAGATACGTGCCTTGAGCATAATATCCTACGTCAAGCATTAATCCACCTAACACGCCTCCAAATTCTGGTGCGCCTTCGATAGTAAGAAAGCCTTGCTTAATATATTCTATCATATCGCCTTTGCTCATAAGGATATCCAGAGCATGCATAGGTGTATCAAATCTCATAGTAAGAAATGGCTTACATCTTTTGTATTCGCCTCTCCCTGCTACTGTGTTGCCTTGTTTTACTCTTATCCAAGCTTGTAAATCTTCATAACCGTCTACTGCGTATGCGTAAGTCCTATCCGGACTTGTTTCGGTAAACGTTTTAGTCGCGGCGTGACCTATTTTGTTTAGTTGACTTATGCCATTGCTAAGCAAGTAAAAATATAATTTTATCAGCATAGTTTGGTCTTCCAACTTTGTAGGTGCGTCTTTTGCTTGCAACAAGCCTGCCATTCTTAATAAGGTCATAAGTATGGCTACAAACTTGCCAAAGTTTTTCATTATGCCCTTCATTTTTGGTAAAGGCATACCCTTGCCTGTAAAGAATAGAATGAATTTTTGTGGGTTGGAAAATTCTAATTCTATATCAGGTTTGGGATGTGTTTGGCAAACGTATGTTGTCCACGCTCCATTTTCCACTACAAAATGTGTTGCTAACTTGCCTGATTTTTTAAATTCGTCCGACAAAACGCTTACTTGAAAAACAAAACTCTTCCCTACAAATTTTTTCTTAAAATTGGGGTCGGTTTCGGCAATGACCTTTAACAAAGGCAACGCAGAGAAGAAGAATATACGTAGCGCATATTTATCCCCTTGGGTTAATTTATTAGTTTCTGCCATTTTATACCTCATCAATCCAATTTTCACCTGAAGGAGCAATATGAGCAGCTATCCCGCCTGCATTGTCCTTAGCTTCGGTCTTGTCTAGCTTAGAACCTTTTACAGTTTCCTTTTCAAAGTCCTGACTTAATAATTCTACTACGTTTTTGACTATGCCTTCGGCGTCGATTTCGTGCATTGCCATTAAGTCTTCATGCAAACCTATTGCCGAGAATTTATCTTGTAATCCTAGTTTACGGAATGCGCAAGCCATACCGCTTTCAACTACTACTTCGCCAACTGCGCTTCCGAGACCACCAATAACGGTATGGTCTTCAGCAGTGATTATACGACGAGTTTCTTTTACAGCTTTAATGATTGCTTCTCTGTCGATAGGCTTAATTGTATGCATATTCAATACTCTAACAGATATTTTGTGGTCAAACTCTAGTATCTTAGCCGCTTGTATTGCCTGATATACGCAAGATCCGCAAGCAATTATGGTAACGTCGTTTCCTTCGGTCATTTCAACTGCCTTGCCTACTTCAAAACCATAATCGGTGGTGTTGTAAACAACTTGGTCAAAACCACGGTTAATTCTAATATAGAATGGTCCCTGTGTATTTGCTGCAGCTCTTACTGCAAGCGCTGTTTCAATACCGTCAGCAGGACAAATAAGACGCATATTTACAAGACCTCTTACTACTGCAAAATCTTCTATTGCGTGGTGTGTAGAGCCTGCTTGTCCAAATGACGTGCCACCGTGTGTACCAATTATTTTAACGTTTACGTTTTGATAACAAATATCTGTATGAATTTGGTCTAATGATCTTAGCGATGCAAATACAGAGAAAGAGGATGCAAACGGTATAAAACCGCATTTTGCAAGTCCTGCAGCCATACCGTACATATTTGCTTCAGCTATACCTACATTGATAAATCTATCAGGGAATTTGTCAGCAAAATCGCCTATTTTGGTAGAGCCTTTAAGGTCTGCCGTCATAGCTACGATATTAGGGTTTTCCTCGCCTAATTCACAAAGTGTTTTACCGTATATCTCCGCAGTAGCCAGCTTTGTGCTTTCTACCGCAGTAAAACTTAATCCGCCTGCCATATTACTTGCCCTCCTTTTCTGCTACTGCTTTTCTTTCTTCAAAGAATTTTTCCAAATCAGCTTTAGCTGTATTGTATTTTGGTTCGTCAACAGCGCCATAATGCCATTTGTAATTGCCTGCCATATAGCTAACACCTTGACCTTTTATTGTGTCGGCTATAATACAAACAGGTTTTTCATTGTCACCTTTTGCCATAGCATATTCTAAAACTTGACAAATTTCGTCAAACCTGTGTCCATTAATAACTTTTACATCAAAGCCAAAAGCTGTCCATTTATCGGCAAACGGTTCAAGAGTCATTACGTCTTCTGTATTGCCGTCAATAGAATTATGGTTTCTGTCAACTATTGTTATAAGTCTGCTCATTTTAAAGTGAGATGTAGCCATAGCAGCTTCCCAAACAGTACCTTCATCACATTCGCCATCGCCAAGGATAAGAAACGTATTGTAGGTTTGTTTTTTTAGTCTTCCAGCCATTGCCATACCCAATGCAAGCGAAGAACCATGGCCTAATGAGCCCGTGGAAGAATCCAATCCTTTCACCTTATTACTGTCTAAGTGCATACCAAGTTTACTACCTGTAAGGTTGAAGGTTTTTAAATCTTCCACTTCTATTAGACCTAAGTCCGCAAACATAGATGCTAGAGCAATACCTATATGACCTTTGCTTACAACACAACGGTCACGATCGGGGTCGGTAGTGTTTTTTGGGTCAAAATTCATATATTTGTAGTAAAGCGCAGTAAGCAAGTCAATTGAGCTAAAACTGCCACCAATATGTCCGCTACCCGCCCAATAGGTAGTTTGCAATGTAAGATTACGCAAATCGTTTGCTTTCTCTTCCAAGCGTAACCACTCTTGTTTTGTTAGAGCCATAAATTTTGTTCCTCCTAAAATATATTTTATGTTATATTCTTTTTAGTTCGGGATGCATCTCGCGAACTTTTTTGTACGCTACGTCTGCAACGTCCCAAGTAAATTGCATATCTTCATCGGATAATGCATTGTTAATAAAATGATTGTGATGACTGGTAAAGAAAACTCCTCTTTTCACACATTCTGCTACCCATTCTTGATGCAATATTGTGGAAGGATAATCGTTACCTAAACGCATATACCACATTGAAGGCTCACCCGTTATTATCAAATCAAAGTCGTTTGATTTTGCAACGTCTATTAAACCATTAGTTAGCCTTCTACCTTTTTCGTTTATGGAATTTGCAACGTCTAACTCTTTCATTTTCTTAATTGATGCAATAGCCGCTGCAAAAGGAACGCTGGATAGCCAATAACTGCCTGTATACATAATATCTTCAGCTGCGCCTCTCATTTCTTCCGTTCCGCATAAAGCAGATACATTATAACCGTTAGCTATAGCTTTGCAGAAACATTGTAAGTCTGCTTTAACGCCGTAGTGAAAGTCGGAACCTTTAATATTTAAGCGGAAACCGCAACGCACGTCATCGATGATAAGGACAATTCCGTTTTCGTCGCAAATCTTTCTTATTTTTTCCCAATAACCAGGTGCTGGTAAAGAACTGTCTGCCATTGCAGGATGACAATAAGGAGTAGAAACGAATGCGGCAATTTCACCGGGGTATTCTTTTACAAGCTGTTCAAACTGCTCAGGCTTGTTCCATTCAATATAAAAGTTGTTTATAACGTCTTCTTTTATTACACCGGAATAGCCTATATTCTGACACCAAGGATCCACACCGTGGTAAAACCCTTTTACCAAAACAAGTCTTTTTCTGTTTGTTTTTGCTTTTGCTATCATAGTTGCATACTGTGTAACGTCACCGCCATTTTTTGCAAAAAATGCCCAATCTGCCATATTTACGGTATCTACCATAAGTTCGGCAAAATCTACAAGTAATTCACTTGCGCACGTAACACAGTTGCCTTTTTTTAGTTGCTCCATAGCGGCAGCATCAACATCGGGATCGTTGTATCCTAATATATTAGGACCGTACGCGCACATGTAGTCAACAAAACGGTTACCGTCAACGTCCCAAAAGTATGAGCCTTGCGCTCTATCTGAAAACAAAGGAAATGCGCTTGTTGGAATAGCGCAACCTTCTGCCGGACCTAGGTGGCCGTATATGCCAGCAGGCACCACCTTAAGCGCCCTTTTGAATAATTCATTACTCTTTGTGTAATCATTAATTTTCATCATATATGCCTCCTATTTTATTGCAGGTAATGACTTACCATCGTAAGTAATTTTGATATTTGGTCAAGCATAGATACCTTTCCTTTTATTTGGAATTTACCCTCGCCCAAACCTTTATAACTGGAAGTTTTGCCATTAAGTAAGTCGTGCGCAAAGTCTAAATCGGCAAACTGCATAATAGCTCTTGGG